>VBEW01000199.1 GCA_005889225.1 Chloroflexota bacterium
TGGCAACCGGCCTCGTGCTCATGAGGACATTGTGGCGGGAATGATTGCTCGCATATTCACGACGTTGACGGATTTCATTGCCGTGGGCAGACTCGTTGCGCGACTGCGCTCTCCGAGCCCCCCTGACCAGGGCCCGAGCGCAGTCGTGGATAGCCGGTTATCTCCTCCTTCGCAACGACGCGCTGGGAAGCCGGGTGCGACCTCGCCGGCTTCCCCAGGGCGTCGAATCCTATTCAGGCCTCCGAAGCGCGTCTGCCGGCCGGCGGCTGATATCGGGGAGCCGTTCGAATGCGTAGTAGATAGCCATGGCGGCGCAGACGATGATGACCCCGATTGGGCTGACCTGGCCAAGCGGTACGCAGATGAGGTAGGCGATCAGTCCGATCGAGAACCGCGGCCAGGACCGAAGCACGGCTTCGCGGTCGACGTCCGGCGACAGCAGGTCGGGGTGCGTGAACAGATAAGCCCAGAACGCGCTGAAAAACACCGCGATCAAGACCGCACTCGCAGCGTAGAAGCTCGCGGCGGTTGGGGCATCTTGCGGCACGAGGATGTTCGCGCCCAGCTGGGCGGTTGGAAATGGCAGGAAGACGATCGCCATCAGGAGCAGCAGATTGAGAAACAGCAGCGGTCGATTCAGATGGGCGATCCGGGTGAAGAGGCCATGATGGTTCATGAGCATCACACCGATCGTGAGAAAGCTCGCGACGTACGCCGCGTACTTGGGCCAGGCAGCCATCAGCGCGTTGAACAGCTCACCGGGAGCCGCCTTGTCGACCTGGATGTTGAAGATCAGCAGGGTGATCGCCACCGCGAAGACCCCGTCGCTGAATGCTTCGACGCGTCCCTTGCTCACGGGGGCCAGATTACGCCCCCACCCTGACCCTCCCCCTGCGGGGGAGGGAAATCGGGGGTTAGCGGGCTCGTCTCAGGACGCGGAACCGGCCAAATTCCATCCAGGCGACGGCGATGCCCAGCGGGACGAGCAGCAGCTCAACCGGGATCGCCGTCGTCAGGGCTCGGCCAGGCTGAATCGTTGGAAGCTGCTCGCCCATCAGCAGCGCGATCGTAAGCGACAGGCCGGCAGCGGCGAGCCCGGCCAGGGCCGCGACCAGGGCGACGGGCGCTTCGTAGCCATGTTGGCGACCCAGGGCGCCCGAGAAACGGCGGCGGCCCACTTCAATCGCACCAAGCAGCAGCACGATCCCGAGAGCGATCTCTGTGTATTTCGTGAGCGTGGCAAAGAACGCGATGTTCGGCAGCACCAGAGCGTGGATCAGCGGTGCCATGACCCCATCACGCGTTCCAGGGCTCCCGTTGACGAAGAGCGTGAAGTTTCGGACGAAATTTGGATCGGCGAACTTGTTCAGGCCCGACAGAAAGAACTCAATGCCGAGCGCCGCCTGGATCAGCGCCGAGGCTGCGAGCGCGGTGTTGCCGCTGGCCGGCAGTCGGTGAACTCGACCGGTCGGCGCCGGACGCTTGATCGACGGGCTCATGGCTTCCATATCCTTGTTAATGTCCTTTCTCTACCATTTATGCCCCTTTCTGAAGAGCTCAGGACCCTATAGGCGGGGTGCGCCCACCTGATGCCTCAACGTAAGGTTTCGTGCTCCGCGCGTCGCGATCGAAAGGCGGCGTAAAGGCTCAGGTCGTACACGAGTTTGAGCCCACCGGCAAGGAAGAACGGCAGGCCGAGCGCCGCGCCCTGGATGGCGGCACCCGACACGATTGGTCCCAATGCCTGCCCGAGACCGCGAACCAGGCCGGTGAACGCGACCGCCCCGGCGCGTTCCGCCGGGGGAACGATCGAAACGACGTAGGCCTGCCGAGCCGGGACGTCCATCTGCGACAGGCTGAACCGGGCGAGCAACAGCCCAATTGCCCAGGGCAGCGACGGACTCAGCGGCACCAGGATCAGAAGAACGTTGCTGGGAATGTGAGTGAACACCATAGTCCGGATCAGTCCGATCCGGTTGGCCAGCCGGCCCGAGACCTCGTAGGAGGCCGCCTGGAGCAATGCGATGGCGGCAAAGGCCGGGCCGAGGACGTTGGCCGGTGCCCCGAAGCGGACATGCAGCCAGTACGCGATCACCGCATTGACGACCAGGCCGCCGCCCAATGCGTCGATCGCGAAGAGGGCTGACAACGGCGCCAGCGCCCGAATCTGCGCGGAGGACAGGGCGGCGGCGCGCACCGGCGCTTCGGCACGAGGAGAGAGCAACAGCGCCAGCCCGGCGGTCGCGAGCCCGATCGCTGCATAGAGGGCGAACAACAATCGGCCACGATCGAGGTTCGTTGCTGTTCCCGCGAGCAGCGCCCCGGCGGCCGCGGCGAGCCCGCCCGTGAGCGAGTATCGGGCGAACGCGACATTACGGCGACTGGGTTCCACCGACTCCGCCAGCGCGGCCTGCTCGATCGAGGCGAACGGTCCGAGGTCGACACTCGCCGCGCCCAGCATGCCGGTCACGGCGGCGATGCCGAGCAACACCGGCGATGTCGCCAGCGCGAGATCGGCGCCAGCGACGGTCATCAGCATGCCCGCGGCGGCCAGCGTGGCTCGCCGGCCGATCCGAGAGGCGAGTGCCGCGGCGAGGACGCCGCTGATCGCGGCGCTCAGCAGGCCGATGGTGAGGACGACGCCGATGGCGCCGGCTGTAAGCCCGCGCCGCTCGAGGTGAAGGCCGACGAGGACGGCGGCCAGGCCGAATCCGAAGGCGCGAAGCAGCCGCGCCGCGAGGATGAGTGCAAAATCGCGGCCGATTGGGGTCACCGGCAGGCAACCCCCCACCCTGACCCTCCCCCACAAGGGGGGAGGGAAATGGATGTAATCAGGATCGAGCCGGGACCCGGCTCTGGCACCAGGTGTAAAGCGCGTCGTACATCGGTGATTCCAGCTGAATCTTTTCCTGATCGCGCTCCCCAAGCATCAGGGCAAAGCCTCGGGCAATTGCGCTGAGCCCCGCGGACTCGGGCGTGATCTTCACATCGTCGGCCACGTCGGCACCGTGGACGATACGGGCCAGCTCCGCAAGCGCAGGGTCGCTCAGCTGGTATTTGCGGATGATCGATTCGAAGCTGCATCGTCCATCGATGTGGCCGAGCTCGACGTCTGGCACGTCATAAGGAATCGCCTGCTCGCGCTCGGCGGTCGCCATGACTTCGGCGGCCGGCACGAACAAGAACTGGGCTTGCGGGTCGACAAATCGCTTGATGAGCCAGGGACAGGCGACCCGATCGACGTTCGCATTCGCGCGGGTGACGTATTTCATGACGAACCAATGTACCCCCCACCCTGACCCTCCCCCACAAGGGGGGAGGGAAATGTGAACTTGACCCTCCCCACAAGGGGGAGGGAAATCTGAACTAATATGGGCTGCCGAGACGATGGGATTAAAACAGAGCTTGGCCGTCGAGACTCGCGGCCTGACCAAGCGGTATTCGACCGGCGTGCTCGCAGTCGCCGACTTGAACCTGCAGGTCCGGACCGGTGAGGTCTACGGATTCCTCGGCCCCAACGGCGCCGGCAAGACAACCACCCTCCGCATGCTCTCCGGCCTGCTTCGGCCAACGTCGGGTACCGCAACCGTAGCCGGCGGCGTGCCCGGCAGCCCGGGCAGTCTCGCGCGAATGGGCGCGATGGTCGAGACGCCCGCGTTTTACCCATACCTTTCCGGCCGCGACAACCTGCGGGTGGTCGCCCGCTATGCCGGCGTGCCCAGGTCTCGTGTGGAGCCGGTCCTCCAGCAGGTGGACCTGACCGACCGGGCGCGCCACAAATTCCGCACCTACTCGACCGGAATGAAACAGCGGCTCGGCGTGGCCGCGGCCTTATTGAAAGAGCCGGAGTTGCTCATCCTCGACGAGCCGACCAGTGGCCTCGATCCGCAGGGCACTGTCGAAATGCGCGAACTCATCAAGCAGCTGCGACACGGTGGCCGAACCGTGCTGCTCTCGAGCCACCTGCTCAACGAGGTCGAGCTCACCTGCGACCGCGTCGGTGTGATCGCCAAGGGCAAGCTGGTTGCCGAGGGAACCGTCGACGAACTGCGGGCACGCAGTGGTGGCCGCGCCCTGTTGGTGCGAGCCACTCCCGTCGATCAGGCACAGCGCGTGCTTGAGTCTCTGTTGCTCCCCGGCCAGGTCCAGGTTCGGGATGGCGTCTTCAGTCTCGCCGTCGATCCCTCCCAGGCCGCGTCGATCAACCGGCGCCTGGTAGCAGACGGCGTCGATGTGAGCGAGCTGCAGGTCTCCGAGCAGTCGCTGGAGGATGTCTTCCTGCAGCTGACGGAGCAAGCCCCCACCCCGACCCTCCCCCACAAGGGGGAAGGGGGATGATGCTGTGATCGCCAGCCTTCGTGCCGAGTCGCTGAAGACGCGCAAGCGCTGGGCAAACTGGATCCTGTTCGGGATCTTGTTGCTGACGCTGCTGCTGATTGGCTACGTGCTGGTTTACTTCGTGCTGTCGAACCCGCCGCGCAATTTTCAGAGCCGCGTGCCGGCACGGATCCTCAAGCGCGAGGTATTTCCGGAGAACCTCATTCCCAACGTGCTGGCATTTACGTCCAGCATCGGAGCCGCGATCATGATCATTTTGGGCGGGCTCAGCACCGCCAGCGAATACGGCTGGCTGACTGTCCAGACCATCCTGATCCAGAAGCCGAGCCGCAGCGCGGTCCTGCTGGGCAAGCTGGCCATGCTCGCCATCATCACGCTGCTGATCGCCGTGGTGACCCTCGCGGCGACCGCGCTCACCAGCTACCTGCTGGTGACCATTGATGGCAGCTCGAGCACCTGGCCCTCGGCGACCGTTCTGCTCAAGGGCTTCGGGGCGCTCTGGCTGGAGTTCGCGGTCTGGACCGCATTTGGCATGTTCCTCGGCGTTGCCTTCCGCAGCACGGCGGCAGCAATTGGTGGTGGCCTGACCTACCTGTTCGTCGGCGAGGCTCTGCTTGGCCAGGTTTTCCGGAACACCGATGTCGTGAAGGAAGTCCTGCGCTTTCTGCCGGGGATCAACGCCGGGGCTGTCCACGCCAGCTTCCGTCTGACGTTCCGGAGTCCGGACACCGCAACGCAACTGGTTGACGCCACCCGGGGGACCATCACGCTGCTTGCCTACCTGGTGGCGTTCACCGTGCTGGCGCTGCTGATTTTTCGGCGCCGCGACGTCGGGGGCAGCTAGGCGGTTTTCGGCGGGCGGTTGTACAGAAGCCAGTACATTCCGAGTGCCCGGGCGGACTCTTTGAACTGGTCGAAGTCGACCGGCTTCACGATGTAGCTGTTCACGCCCAGCCGGTAGCTTTCGATCAAATCGCGCTCCTCGCGCGAAGAGGTCAGCATGACCACGGGAATGGTCCGGGTCCGCGCGTCCTGCTTGATCCGGCGCAGGACTTCGAGGCCGTCGATGAACGGGAGCTTGATGTCGAGCAGGATGACATGCGGGTGCTCGTTGATATCCCGCTGCGCATAGGGGCCGGTGCAGAAGATGTAATCGAGCGCTTCCTGGCCGTCCCGAACCACCTGGATCGTGTTCGCCAGGTGATACTTGCGGAGCTCGTGAAGCGTGAGCTCCTCGTCATTGGGGTTGTCCTCGACCATGAGGATGTCTACGCGGCCGTCGGGACTTGCCATTCCTGGGCTCCTTTCAACGTGAAGTAAAACGTGGCACCCTGGTCAACCTTTGCTTCGGCCCAGATGCGGCCGCCATGGCGCTCCACAATCCGGTGCACGATGGCCAGCCCGACACCCGTTCCTTCGTAATCCTGGCTTCGGTGCAGCCGCTGGAAGACGCCAAACAGTTTGTCGGCATATTGCATGTCGAAGCCGGCCCCGTTGTCGCGGACGAAGAAGACGGGGCCCTCGCCGGCGTGGCCGGGTTCCGTCCCGACTTCGATGCGGGCGTTTTCGCGCTTGCCCGAGTACTTGACCGCGTTGCTCAGCAGGTTCATGAACACCTGCTCGAGCAACAGCGGGTCAACGTTACAGTCAGGCAACTCACCGATGACGAGCTCGATGTGACGGCCTTGCGTCTCCGGCGCCAGCTGCGCGAGTGCGCGATCGACCGCATCGCGGGCCTTGACCGTTTGCGTGCGGACGGTCTGGCGTCCGAGACGTGAGAATGCCAGCAGGTCATCCACCAGGTTGCCCATGTGGGCCCCGTTGTCCTTGACTCGCTGCAGATAGCCTCGGGCGTCCTCGGGCATGGTCGCCGCATATTCCTCGAGGAGGATGCTGGTGAACCCGTTGATGGCGCGCAGGGGGGCTCGCAGATCGTGGGAGATGGTGTAGGAGAAAGCCTCCAGCTCCCGGTTTGCCGATTCGAGCTCACGTGTTCGGGCGGTGACTTGTTCGACCAGCCGGACGCGCTCGAGTCCGGTGGCAGCCAGCGACGCGTACTGCTGGATCCACGCTTGCTCATCGCTGCCGAAGACCGGCGTGAACGGGCCGCCGACGAGGACGAGGGAAGCCTCCGTCCCGGGCAGCCCGACAACGATGGCGGTACGCGGCGGCCTTCCGCCGAGCGGGACTGTGCGGTTGGCAGCGCCCGGGCCAACCTGCGATCTGATGACCTCGGCTTCGTCGCGGGTCATCCCCTGCATCGCCAGGACGGTCGTGCCCGAGGCGAAAAAGCCCGAGTCGGTTCCAGTCAATCGGACGGCCCACTCGAGGGCGCGGCGGGCGAGCACCGCCGGATCCG
>VBEW01000200.1 GCA_005889225.1 Chloroflexota bacterium
ATCGAAGTGGGGCGCCCCGATGAAGCTGCTGGCGACATCGACGGTAGCAGCCGTCACGAAAGCGATCGCGGCGATCCGAAACATGGCCGGGTGAAAGTCGACCGGAATCCGCTCGTTTTCAGCCATACCGCGCCAAATACAACGCGTTTTCGCGCCCCTTCCAGCGAACCGGCGGCCGGACGACAATGCTCCTATGGCTGCGAGCAGGCCGCCGAACGGGCAGGCGCCGGAGCCTCCCCTGCGAGTCGAGAGCCGGGAGGAGCTCGTCTACCTGCTGGGCGAGGCCTGTGAGCTGGAGCACGGCCTCCTGTGCGAATACCTCTATGCCCAGTTTTCGCTGAAACGGAGCGTCGCCGAGGGCGTGACCCAGGAGCAGCTGGCGCGGATCCAGGCCTGGGAAACCACGGTCATCGACGTCATCAAGCAGGAGATGCTGCACCTGGCGCTGGCCACGAACATCCTGACGGCGATCGGCGCGGCGCCCCATTTCGAGCGGCCGAATTTCCCCATCCTCTGCCGCTGGTACCCGCCCGACGTCCAGATCGCGCTGGTTCCGTTCGGGGAGCGGGCGCTCCGTCATTTCATGTATCTCGAGCGCCCGGAGGGAATGGCCCTCGAGGATGCGGAAGGGTTCGCGGCGCTGAGCAAGATGGACCCACTGCGCAACGATGATCCACAGCTGACGGCCGGCCAGGAGGAATGGCACACGGTCGGTCACCTTTACCGCGGCGTTGAGGCCGGGCTCGCCCATCTGGTCGATCGCCACGGCGAGGCCGGCGTGTTCATTGGCCCGCCGGAGGCGCAGGCGACCACTCAGGTCTTCGAGTGGCCGCAGCTGACGGCGGTCACGGACCTGGCATCGGCGAGCCGCGCTATCGAGTTAATCGTCGAGCAGGGCGAGGGCGCCCGCGGCGATTGGGTGAATTCCCACTTCGGCAAGTTCGTGGGCATTCTCGAGGACTACCTGGCGCTGCGCGCCGCGGACCCGAGCTTCGAACCCGCCCGGCCGGTGATGCCGGTCTTCGTGCGCGAGCCGCCGGACGTCGAGGCGGTCACGCTGATCGAAGATGCGCTCGCACGCCGGGTGGCCGACCTGTTCAACGCCGTCTACGAAGTCATCCTCCAATTGCAGAGTCGTTACTTCGTCCATCAGGGCGAGACCCCGGAAGAGCTCGAAACGCTGGCCAAGACCGTCAAGCACCTGATGAACTGGGTGATGCGCAGCCTCGGCCCGGTGCTGACCTCACTGCCGGTTGGGCCGCACTTCCCAGGGCGCACCGCAGGCCCGGCCTTCGAGATCGTCCGACCCGCCTTCTTCGTGTTGCCGCACCGGGAGGCGGCGTGGAAGATCCTGCGAGAACGATTGGCGACGCTGGCCGGGGTCGCGGCCGACCTCGCCGACGCCCCTGGCCTCGGCGCCTTGAAAGCTGTATCGGGCAATCTCGATGGTTTTGCCCGCGACCTGGGCGGACATCTCGATGCCCGGGCTGCCCGGGCGTCTGCTATCGTTACCCCCACGTAGAGGGGAGTAGCCTAAGCGGGAGCCCCGTCAGCACGGCGCACCAGCGTCCGGGGCCGCAGCGAGTCGAGTTCGCGGCGAGACTTCTATGCGGAATTCCGCATGGAGGTGATGATCCTGAAAGACCGACTCCCTCGATGGTTTTTAACGCTTCCATCCTGGGTGCGACGCCTTACGGTGTTGGTCATCGGCTCGATCGTGCTGATCGCGGGCCTGCTGATGCTGGTGCTCCCGGGGCCCGGCATCCTCGTCATCATCGTCGGGCTGGCGATCCTGGCCACGGAGTTTGTCTGGGCTGAGCGGCTGCTGATCCGCGCTCGCGAACGGGCGGCACGCGTCGTGGGGAAGCTGCGAAAGCGCAAGGACGAAGCGGGAAACTGATCGTCGGAGGAGGGGAGAATGAAACTTCGGCTTGTCGTGCTCTTCGTGCTCGCCCTGACCGCACAACTCGTGAATGCGGCCTGGCACGGTTTTGATCCGATCGAGGACGGCCTGCAAATTATCTCGGCCGGAACGTTGGCACTGCTGGTCCTCGGGCTGTCCCGAGCATCGACGGAGCGACGCAAGGCGCTCATCCTGCGCGTCCTGGACGAGTTCGGGCAGCCGCTGACGGTCATTCAAGGCTACGTGTCGATGCTCGCCGACGGCACACTGGCCTCGCTCAATGGGCACACCGGAATACTGCAGCGAGAGTGCGAGCGAATGCGCGGCCTTACCAGTCGGCTTGTCCAGGAAATCCGATCGGGCCGGTAGCGTCGCGAAGTAGCTACTGGCCGATGGCCCCGTCCGTCAGCTCGCGCAGGATGTCGGCGTGTCCCGCGTGGCGAGCGGTCTCCTCGATCATATGGACCATGATCCAGCGCAGGCTGCGCGGATTCTCCATGTTGCTGGCGAGATTGTCGAGGGACGCTAGACCGACAATCGCCCGGGATCGCGCGATCTCCTGTTGATAGAGGGTGGTGATGCTTTCAATCGTGTCGCCGGGATCGATCCGAAAGTCGACGTCCTTGTCGTCTTCCTCTTTGGTCCAGGGGAACGTCACATTTTCCCCGGCAAAGCGCAGCTGAAACCAGGACCGCTCGACATAGGCGAGATGCTTGACGACGCCGAGCAGCGTGGTGGCCGACGGCACCAGCCTTTGTGAGGCCTCCGCTGTCGAGACACCGTCGAGTTTCCAGATGAGGGTCTCGCGGTAGCGATCGAGAAAGGCGCTCAGCATCGTCTTCTCATCGCCGGCTACCGGTACCGGGAGACGTTCGTGGGGAACGACCCGCGCCTGCGTCATCCCTGCCATTGCAGGTTCACGATACGCCGGTGGCGCCCGCCGGGGACGGCGCCGCCACCCGGAATGCGCGGATCGGTTGCGAGAATCCCTTCAGCGTCAGCGACTCTTGCGTCGCCGGCAGCTGCTGTTCCTGGAGCCAGTCGCGTGTTCGGCGGAAGGTCTCTTCACTCAGGAACAGCTCGCCCTCACGAACCTGGGCCTGAAGCCGAGCCGCCAGGTTGATGGTGTCGCCGACCGCGGTGACCGACGACCCTTCGCTGAACTGGCCGACCACCGCCGGCCCGACGGCGATGCCAATGCCGACCGGCAGTCCGGCAAACGCGGCCTTGTCGCGGATCGCGAGCGCGGCCTGTAGCCCTTGGACCGGATGATCGAGCCGGGTGCCGGTCACGTTGAACGTCGCCATCACCGCGTCCCCGGCGTACCGATCGACCAGTCCCTGGTGACGGTGAATCTCCTCCTCAGCCCAGCGGTAGAAGGTGGCAATCTGGTCGGCGAGTTGATCGGGCGCCTCCCTCGCCGTGAGGGCGGTATAGCCGCGGACGTCGACGAACATCACGGTCACCAGCCGCTCCGTGGGCTGACGGACGCTCGCCGACAGCGGGGCGTCGCTGCTGACGGCCTGCGGCTCGGGCGCATCGATGCCGAGGCTGCGCAATTGCTCCCGGGCATAGCGCGCCTCCAGCCGGTGATGATGCGCGGTCGCTTCCTCGCGGACGGCCCGTAGCTCGGCTTCCGCGCCGGCGCGGTCGCCCAACGCCGCCAGCGCGTCGGCATAGGCGCGGCGCGCCGGCCAGGCTTCATCGAGGTACCGGGCCTGTTGCAAGGCCCCCGCCGCGCGTTCGAGGGGTTCGCGCGCTTCGGACGCTCGACCCTCCGCGAGCAGGATGCGGCCGCGCGCCCGCCAGAGCAGCGGATTCGATTCGAACCCGGCGGTCAAGGCCGTGCTGACGAACTGTTGCGCCCCGGCTGGATCGCCGACCCTGATGAAGGCCTCAACCGTCCGATCGATCAGGTAGATCTCGGACCATACCCCGGGGGCCTCCTTGACGAGCTCAGCGATTTGCTGCGCGTCGGCCCGCACCGCCGCTCGGTCACCGGCCGCCAGGTTGAGAGCGATCCTCATGTAGTGGAAGAACATCACCTCGCCCCGCTCGGGACTCGCCGGCTCGGACAGGAACAGCCGGCGGGCATCGGCGATGCGATCAAGCGCGGTGTACACATAGGCAAGGTCCAGGCGCATGCGGGCGGCAAACAGGGTCTCGCCCACCTCATCGGCCTGGGGGAGCGCCGCCTCGAGCAGCGGCCTGGCGCGGTCGGGTTCGCCGTCAGCCCGCATCGCCAGGAACGCCTGCAGCTGCAGAAAGCCAGCGTCGCGCGAGCCGCGTGGGTCGAACCGCGCCTCGTAGTGTTCCATCCGTTCCTTCGCCTCACGGACCCGGCAGTGATGCAGGTTGTCGACGATCGAGTTGTAGAGGGCGACACTGGCAATCCAGTCAAAGCCCCGCTCGGCGGCTTCCAGGTAGCTGCGGTCCAGCCACTGCAGCCCTTCCTCGACCTTGCCCAGCGCTTCCAGGTTGTCGCCGATGTAGCCGTAGGCGAAGATCCGGGCGGCGTCGGCCCCGGCCGCCTCGGCGATTCGAACGGCTTCGGTCGCCAGCGTCACGCCCTGCTCGTGATCCTTGTTGAAGCCGGCCAACCCAGCCAGGCGGACGTAGGCGATGGCGAGATCCGCGCTCGGTCCAAATGGTTCGAGGATGGCCCTCGCCCGCTGGTACTCGGCGCGGGCGAGATCGGGCCGCGCCTGCAGCCAGAAACAGCGCCCCAGCCAGAGTCGAAACCCGGCCGCCTCGCGTTC
>VBEW01000189.1:0-4557 GCA_005889225.1 Chloroflexota bacterium
ACTGGGGCGTCCAGGACAGGCTTGGCATGGCCCAGCAACTCGGAGTTACTCCAGCCCCCGCCTCCGCCGGAACTCGACAGTAGCGTCGCACTCGGCCCGCTCTTCTTTCATGAGCGCTCGAGAACGCGGGCGAACGCTCGCAGGTAGCTCGGATCGCCGGACTGGTTGCGAAGCAGCCAGTATTCCGCACCCCAGAAGAGGTAGGCGAAGAGCGGATCGCTTTTGACCGACCAGCCCATCGCCGCGTTGTAATTGCCGATCAGCCGCTCCGGCGGGCAGCTGAACGGTGCACGTCGTTCCGGGCTTGGCGGAACGGTCGTTGTCTCCCATGGCTCCGCCTGTCCTTCCGAGATCATCAGCCGCTTGCCTCGTCCCCGGATGGACCCGAAAACTCGCGTGCGCGTCGTGCGGGCCGACCGGCCCTCGGCGCCGTCGAGGTAGAGCGTTCGATGGCCGAGACTGCGCAACGCCGTGCGCGGGTAATAGTCGATGCCCACGATGTCGGCCAGCGAGCCGGCAACCGCAATCGAGTCGCCCTGGTCGCGTGTACGCCACCATTGCGAGACCCGAACGACCGACGACGTGGGCAGGAAGCCATTCATCATCACCGGGCGGGACGGGTCGGCAGCTCGCAGCGCCTGCAGCTCGCGCTCGACAAACGATCGGCTCAGCCGCCAGGAATGCTCGACGCCGAGTGGATCGACGGCTTCGTGCTCCAGCTGCCACGCCACAATCGACTGCCGATCCCGGTAGCGGGTCACGATGCGGCCGATGAATTGCTCGGCGCCCAAAAGCAGCGCCGGGTGGCTTCCCGGTTGCACGAGTGACCCCTCACGCAATGGCTGCGCGAGCCAGTGGGACGGGACGAAGACCTCTGGATAACCGAACGTCTTGACCGCACCCACCGCCAGAACGATCTGTTTGCCGGCACGCTCCGCGGCATCGATCTGCCAGTCCAGCTCTGTCGCGTCGAATCGCCCCGGCTCGGCCTCGATCCTGTTCCAATAGGCTCCCAGACGGATCAGCCCATAGGGATACGCGAGCAGCGATTGCAGCGCGGCACGTCCGTCGAGGCCGAGCGCCTCAGCCTGCAGCGGTCGGAAGCTGATACCGAGGAGGGTTGACCCACGCGGTTCGACCCGATGCTTACTCCAGGCATCGGTCAGTGGTTGATTCGAGTGCTCGAGCCGCAGCTCCACCGATTATTGCCCCTTCCTCTCAGGGGGAGGGTAGTGTGGGGGTGACGCATCCGCGAAGTATTCGAACTGCAGCAGGCTGACCGGCAACCACGCAGGAATGAGCCTGCCTAAGCCCTTGCCAATGCTGCCGCGCTGGCTGCGATATACAGACCAGGCTCGGATCTTTGGCACGATGGCGGATCCGATGAAGAGGCGGTGAGTGGGCGTCGCCCGTGGCTGCGTTACACGGGAGTCATCGGCGACCTGGCCTACGCGGACCAGCAGTCTCAACAGCCTGGCTGGCAACGCCACATACCAGAGCGGTACGGTCGGGAATTGCGTTCGGCACAGTTCGGTGAGCGCCTGCGAACACACGACATGATCTTCGTGACCATCAAACCCGGCCAGGTCGTAGCTGAGGATCAGGTCGGGGTCGACTTCCGCGATCCGCCGCGACAGCGCCGATGCGACGGCCTCGGTTTGCCGTTGAAGTTGCCCATCGGCAAGATCCTCCTGGATCACCCGCGCGACGCCCAGGATGGCCGCTGCCTGCTCGGATTCGCGACGGCGGACGGCCTTGAGCGCCGGGTCGATCGTTCCTTCCGGGTTGCCGCGTTCGCCCCCAGTGAGCAGCAACAGGGTCACGCGTGCGCCGGCTTCGGCAAAACGCGCAAGGCTGCCGCCACAATGGACGGTCTCGTCGTCGGCGTGAGGAAAGACGGCCAGGACATTCTTGAAGCGCCTGGGGTCGCGCAACGGTATCGAACGATCGGTGATCAACAGGACCGCCGCCATCCAGAGCGCGAGGGCCGCGGCCGGAATGATCAGCAGTCGTTTCAGCCGTGACCTCCGGCGCGACGCCGCGCCAGCCAGGCGAGCGGAGCCAGCAAACCCTTGACCAGGAACGGCGGCACATTGGGAACCGACACCTCGCGTTCGAACTCGAGCAGGACGCGGGCGAGGTCGGAGAGCCGCGGGAGCCGGGTGCCGAGGAAGTGGCCGGCGCGGGCCATGGCCTCGTTCGCCTCAAAGAACTCCTCAGTGCGAAGTGCCGGCCGCACTTCGACCCGCGCCTGCGAGACCTCCGCCCCGACATTGCCGAACCAGTGCGGCTTGCCGACGGGTATGACGACCGTTTCACCCGGTCCGGCCACGATGGTGCGGCGACCGAGGCGGAAACGCATCCGGCCGGCGAGGACCGTGAACTGTTCCTCCTGGATTGGATGGGCGTGGCGCGCGGGGACGTGCGCACCGGGAGGAAGGAAGAGATCGAAGACGAACAGGTGGCCACCCGTTTCCGCAGCCGTCTGACGAACCACGATGCGCTCGCCGCTAACCGGGTTCTCGATCACGCGGTGCTGCCGGCCGGCAATCACGGCGCCCTCCGAATGGCCTGTCGCGCCGCGGGGGTGAACAGCAGCCCGACGGTCACCAGCAACGCGACCAGAAGGCTGAAGTGATAGACGAGGTCGCCCGGGCGGGAACCCGTGCCAAAGAGAACAATACTGACACCCACGAGGACGCCGGCAATCGCGAAGATCGTCGCCGCAAGCGCAAGCCACCAGGCGCCCACCCATCGGGTCAGCAGGCTGATCGCGGCGACCGCGACCACCACCGCGATGATCGCCTCCGGGATCCGGGCGCCGGCAAACGGGTCGTCAAGCGTGAGCACGCCGAGTGGAATCACTACCCCGAAATGGACGACTGATGCAATCGCCAGGGTCAATGCTTCCACCAGCATCAAGCCCGCGATGACCCTCGAGATCGAGCCGCGCTGCTCGTTCATGTCACGACGATCCTACCGGTCATCCGGGATCTTATGAGGCGTACCATGGCGCAAAAGGAGGTGGGTCAACTATGCCGAAGTACGCGATCTTAGGCGGCTACACAGCGGAAGCGTGGGCAAAGATGGTCGAAAACCCGGGAAGCCGAGAGACTGCCGTGCGGAAGGTTGCCGAGTCGGTCGGAGCCAAGCTCGAGCAGTTCTTTTGGAGCTTTGGTGATGACGACTACCTGGCGATCGTCGATGCGCCGGACGACGTGACGGCCGGCGCGCTCTCGGTCGCAGTTGGCAGCTCCGGGTCGTTGCGCAACCTGCGCACTATCAAGTTGATCACGCAAGAAGAGGCGCGCAAAGTCCTGGAAAAGGCGAAGGCGGCGAAGGCCGCATACGTCCCGCCGGGCGCCCGCGAAGCCGCCGGCGTCCGCTAACTCGCGCTTGTCGAGCGGGGGAGCGAACAACTGCCCCGACTAACCCCTCGGTCTGACGACTATTGTGACGCCAGCGGCGTGATCGTGAACGTCACGCGAAACCCCGGATTCTGCTTGTCGTTCCTGCTTACCTCGTGATGCACGCCCTGGTGGGATGCGTCGCTCAAAGGGCCGAACGCGATTTGGCCCTGATAATTCTCATAGCGCTCGTGTGACGGCAGGCGATTTTGGTCATTCGAGTCTGTGTAGCCAGTAATCACGAGGGTGCTGCCGGCGGGGTATCGCCCGAACGAAAGCGTCATGGGATAGGCGGTGCCTTCACTCAGGGCGGCGCCGCCGCGATTCCAGTGAGGGAGGTCTATGAGCCTTCCATCGGGAAGCCGCAACTGGAAATACAGTGCCAGGTAAACATCACCGAAGGTATGTTCACTGTTCAGGAGAGTCACATCGTCGATCGTGATGACGACCTGAGGAATGGGCTTTGGCGGAGGGGGGATGACGGGCGACTTCCCGGATGAGACAACGATCGTGACGACCGAATTCCTTGGCGCGGTCGAATTTGCGGCCGGATCACTCCGGATGACGCGGCCAGCTGCCGTCGTATCACTCGGCTCATGACCCTGATCGATCGCAAAACCAGCTGTGCCAAGGAGGCGGGCGGCGTCCACCGCGAGCAGGTCGGTCGTGTCCGGGACACGACTGGTAACGGCCGGGGTCGCGGCAGTTACACCGCCGGACAGGCGAGACAACTGAAGAGCCGCGACAAGCAGCAGAGCTGCCACCGGCACAAGCAAAAGAAGCCAGGCCGACCTCGGACGGCGGCGGACCGGCTCGAGGACGGTGGAGCCATCCACCCCCGTGGGAGGAACGGAACTCAGGTCGGATCGGACCTGCAGATGAAAAGCGTGCTGCTGGGCGCTGCCATGGGCGGGGGCCGGTTCCGCCGACCGAATCTGCATTTGCGCAAACTCCGTATGTCCAGGATCGATCCGAAGGATTGGGTGGTCGATTTCGAAGCGCAGCACGCCATCCGGATCCGTCGCCTCGAGCGTCACCTGCATCGGCGTGTTTCCGCGGTTCTCAACCGCAAGACGATGCGCGGCGGTGGGCGTCGCGCGCGAGTTCCGCGGAGTCATCTGCACCGCTAACTCTCCAAAGCTGCCGACAT
>VBEW01000189.1:4562-5097 GCA_005889225.1 Chloroflexota bacterium
AACCGTCGGAGCAGATTTGGCTGTTGCCGTCACCCTGAATGCTGTTTGGCCGGCTGGAGTTTCGGGTCCGCGAGGTGGTCGAAATCTCAGGAGGACGGTGTCCTCTTTGTCCGGAAACAAGGCGACGGTTTGCGGCTCGATCGTTAGCCAGGCTGGGGCCGCCGAAAGCGCATAGGCATCGACGACTTCGCTCCTGTTATGAATGCGCAGTTCAGCCGTCACCTCCTTACCGGGGTCGAGCCTGAGCGTGCTATTTGAGATTCGCAAGCTGACCCCACCTGGAAGCGTCGCAATTTTCTTGCCGTCATAGCCGAGGTACGTGCGACAACCGGCGGGGTTCGCGCAGAACTCTGTGCCCTGAGGGTTGCGATAGCCGCAGCGCGTACATTCGATCATGCCCCAATAACGAGGCGAACCCCTGGTTAGTAACGATTCAATTTTTGCTAGGTCCGAGCTTGCATCTCGGATCGCCAGGGTGGCTCCGCTCCTGAGCGGGTGCAGGTCAACGACGCTGCCAGGCATGAAAACTCCAAGA
>VBEW01000190.1 GCA_005889225.1 Chloroflexota bacterium
CGCCCTGGTCGCCACCGAGACACCCGCACCGCACCTGGCCTGGGCGCTCGGGATTCTCAGCTCGGCCATCTCGCTGGGGAGTGCGCTGGGTCCGGCGGCGGGCGGCCTGGCGGCGAACGTTGTCGGGCTGCGGGCCATCTTTCTCGGTGGAGGTGTGTTGCTGCTGCTGGCCACGATCCCGGTGCTGTTCGTCGTGAGGGAAAGCCCTCGGCGCGTCGTCCGGGCGGCAGTCCCGCGCACGATGGACGTCCTTCGGGCGGCGGCGCCGGGAACCATCGGTGCGCTGGCCGTACTGATCGCCGCCCAGGGTCTGCAGCAGACCAGCTACGCCGCGGCGCAGGCGCTCGTCGTGCTGCGCCTGTTGCAGTTGACCGGCGCGGCTGACGCCAAACCCCTGACTGGAATCACATTCGCGATCGCCGGGATCGCCACCGCCCTGGCGTCGCTGACCTACTCACGACTGCTTCGCCGGACGAGTTATCGCGCGGTGGTCACCATCGGTGCGGTGTTAATGGGACTGGCTCTGTTCGGGAGCGCGCTTACCGGCAACCCGGCGCTCGTCATCGCCGCCTTCGTTATCGGCAGCTTTTTCAGTGGCGCGTTGATCCCTGCGTTCGGCGCGATGATCGGCCTGGAAGCGCCGTCGATCGTGCAGGCCACAGTGTTCGGCTTCAGCTCCAGCTCGGTTTCGCTGGGCTTCGGCCTGGGTCCGCTGCTCGGTGGTATCGTCGCCTCCGCCGCCAGCGTCCAGGTCGGTTTGATGACGGCCGGTGTTCTAGCGCTGGTGCAGGCGGCCCTGGTTGGTATCGCCTCACGCGAACCGAGGCCCCCTCAGCGGCTCGGCTGAGCAAGGCGCTCTTGCGCTTGGCGCTGGCCGTCCGCGGGCAGTTCATTGATCTGCTTGCCTTCCGCCTGGCAGCATTTTCCATCGTTGTGCGCGTGCTCCGCCCAGGTGCGACCGTCGCAGCACCAACCCTTACTTGTATCCAACTTGTGAGCCATATTGGCGTGCCTCCATTTGTTGGTGAATGTCCACCCCAATTAAACGATAACTCCGGCGCGATTCATCACGAGCCTATGATCGAAAACAAGGTCGGAGAGGGGCAAGGAGTAGCGATGTCCACAACCTGGGAGACGATCGAGGAGCGCGAGCGGCGCGTGCGAGGGACCCGGACGACCAGTACGATGGTCCGCGCCTGGGAGCAGGTCCCGGCCGGCGATACGCTCAAAGCGGCGTTCGCCGCGCGCCCATTCATCAACCGCGAGGACCTACGGAGTATCGCCCGGCAGGCCTATGACCGACCGGTCATCACCCTCTACCTGAATTTTTCGGCCGAGCGGCTTGTCCGAGCCGACCGCCCGGTGTTCCTCAGCGTCTTCAGCAGTCTCCGGCATCAGGCGCTCGAGGCGAAAAAGCCGTTCATCGAATCCCTGCCTCACGCGCAGCGGCTCGGGGTCCCTGACGACCTGCGCGATGTGCAGGACTTCCTCGAGAGATACGAACCCGAGGGCGCCCGAGCCGTGGTGATCTTCAAGAGTGGCATCCAGCTCAATCGTGTCGTGCCCCTTCCGGTGCGAGTGGCGGATTCGCTCACCATCGATGCCGATGCCTATGTCGAACCACTCGAGGCGATCATGGAGGAGCAGCATCGGGTCCTGGTGCTTGACATCGCCATGGACAAGACGACATTCTCGATTTACGAGCTCGGGTACGAACAGGAGCTCCAATCGATCAAGGAAGAGCTTCCTCGTGAGACCGACCCCTTCCGGCCTGGCAAGGAAGAGCGCCACCGGCTGACACACGTCAAATGGCAATTCAAGGCAGCGGCCCAGCTGGCGGATCGTCTCTTCAAGGAACGCGGCTGCGATCTCGTGATGCTGATCGGTCAGGAAACCGTCGTCAAGGAGCTCGAAGACTACTTGCCGAAGGCCCTACAGGATCGGGTGCTCGCCCCTACGTCATTGTCCGTCGAGGACGGACCGAATCGCCGGCGCGCCGCCATCGAGAACGCGCTGGTCGAACAGCGAAAGAAGGAAGAGGAGGCCGCGCTCGATCAACTCGGCTTCTACCAGGGGCACGGACGCCTGGCTGCCGGGTTGGAGATGGTGATCGGCGCCGCGAATCTCTTCCTGATGCGCCAGCTGTACGTCAGCGACGACCTGGCGCAAGCGGGATACGTTTGTCGCGATCATCACTTTCTATCCATGAAGCCGGGTGCGTGCCCGTTCGATAGCCAGCCGCTGCTCCCCGCTGAAAATGTGGTCGATGAACTGATCGAGATCGCTCGGCTCCATGGCGCAGAGGTGATGATCGTCACGCAGCGGCCAGATCTCCTTGCTCGATACGAGCAGGCCGCGGCCGTCCTCGTGACCGAGACGCCCCTTGATGAACTCCGGGCTGTCAGCGTCACGAGCTGACGGCCATGCCTCCAGAACCGCCACCAGTCCGCTGCTCGAATTGTGGGCGGCAGAATCGAGTCCGACCGGCGGCCAGCGGCGTACCGCATTGCGGTGTCTGCGGCACCACCTTGCCCTGGCTGACGGAAGCCGGCGAGGCTGACTATCCGGCGGTGGTCGAGCAGAGCACGCTTCCCGTCCTGGTCGATTTCTGGGCTCCCTGGTGTGGCCCGTGCCGGATCGTGTCGCCGATCGTGGAGCAGATCGCCCAGGAACGGCCCGGCCGCCTCAAGCTGGTGAAAGTCAACAGCGACACCGCGCCAAACCTTTCGCAGCGGTTTGGCATCCGCAGCATTCCCACCTTTTTGCTTATCGACCACGGTAAGGAGATCGCGCGGATCGTCGGGGCGCATCCTGCCCCGACGCTCAACGAGTGGGTGGACGGCCACCTGCGGAAAACCTCGAGCTGATGGAGCCACTAGCTGGTTTCAGGACGACGGATGCTGGGCGAAGATCAGCAGCAGCGGTGACGCCAGCGCGACGGCAGTTAAGGCCAGCAACCAGAGATTCAACGGCGAACTGGCGCGCCGAAACGCGGCACGGCTGACCCAGGCGACCAGCACCGCGGCGACGAAGAGCCCGACCAGCCAGACGACCAGCACCGATTCTCGCTCGACGAGAAAGCCGGCTCGCGCGCTGATGACGCGGGCAACGGTGGCGATGGCCAGCAGTGCTGCCGCGACTGCGAGCACGACCACAAGCGGCAGCCCGGGGCGAGTGGCTCTCATGCGGCAACTCCGGTCAGGCTTCGGTCAGCCCCAAGGGAGGCGTCGAAGAAGCTGACCACTCGGGTGACGTACTCCGCGCCAGTCACCTTGAAGGCTTGCGCGTGGCGCGCTTTCGGCACCAACCACGTGGTGACATGTGCGGTTGATGGCGCCGAAGCCGCGGCGTTGAGCCGCTGGAAGTTGCTGAGCGGGACGTAGTCGTCCGCGAGGCCGTGAATCAGGAACAGCGGCCGCGGCGCGATGGTGGCGATCGAGTCGACCGGCCGAGCGGCGAAGTAGTCGACGTCGTAGAGAATCCTGGACATGACGAGCGCAGCGGGCACGAAGCCGCCCGGAACGTGTCCAAGGACTGCGACTTTGCGCTTTGGCACCTCACGTTCGAGCAGCGGCACCACCTCGGCGTACGCGGAGTCGGAGACCACCGCCTGGATCGCCGGTTCTCGAGCCGCCGCCATCAACAGGGTGGCCGCTCCCATCGAGATGCCGAGGCCTCCGATCACCCGGGGCCGACCAAGTTCTGGCATCGGGATTGGGCCGTTGTGCAGAAGGTCGACGGCACCCAGCACGTCGCGCTGTTCGAGGGTTCCCATCGAGAGCGGCGCCGGCGTTGACTCTCCCGCCCCACGCATGTCGAAGGCGAGGACAGCCAGCCCATGCTTGGCGAGCTCGCCGGTCAGTTGCAGCTGATGATCGCCCTTGCTCTCACGATTCGTGCGCGTTCCGTGGACGACGACGATCGCACGATCGGCGGTCAAGCGACCGTTCGGCAAGACGCCGGGAATGAACCAGCCGCGCAGGGTCAGGTGGTCCTGCCGGCTCGGGAAGGATACGTAGGCGAAGCGCAAACCGAGGCTGGCCGGGGTTTTGTCAATCGGCGTGGGAGCCGCGTACACCAGCTGCTCCGCGACGTAGCTGGCGACGGCAACATACCCGAAGCTCAGGATGCCGGCAGTGAGCAGCAGGGCGGCAACCGCCCGGCGACCGCGTCGCAGTTGACGCGTCATATGACCCTCTCCCGCGAACATCATTAAACGCCATAACGCCGGGATGCCGAGGAAGGTCACGAAGCGAGCGGAGCGATATAAGGCGAGCAAACACTGTCAGGGCTTGACCCTCGGGGCGGTCCGTCCGATAAGAGGAATCCGCGCGCCGAACCGAAAGACGACCGGTGCCAGCTGACTGCTGGCGAGTTGTGGGCGGAGCGTCCGCTCGTAGTAATCGATGGCTCGCGCGTACTGTCCGAGCTGGCTGATCGGGAATGGACGAACGGTGGCGACTGTTGCCAGCTTGCTGAGCTCGCCTGATGGGACGAAGCCGGCCGCCTGCGGGTTCTCGGCTAACAGCATCTGAATCGCCGCCACCTGGCTGGATTGAACGGTGCTCGCCTTGACCAGCGGGTCGAGCACGGTTCCGGCGCTGACGAGACCCAGCAGCACAATGTAGACGATCACAAACGCCAGCCCACCGTTGGCGACGGCGCCCAGAAGTTTGTCCAGCGGCCTGGTCAGGGGCAGGCGGAAAATGGATTGGAGCACGACCCGACCGACGATGCCGACGACCAAACCTAGGCCGATGGGTAACACGAATGGGGCGAGAGGACGCGGAACCCCGGATGGAACCAGCGCGATCAGACCGGGATGTGTGGAGATGATCCAGAACGTCAGCAAAAACGTTGCCTCCGCGAGGAGTGGACCGATCAACCCATTGCGCCATCCGATCAGAATGCCCAGCCCAATGACCAGGACGATGCCGAG
Organism: Chloroflexota bacterium; assembly: GCA_005889225.1. Classification (GTDB taxonomy): domain Bacteria; phylum Chloroflexota; class Dormibacteria; order CF-121; family CF-121; genus CF-13. The sequence goes on from VBEW01000190.1 coordinate 4,940, forward strand.
GTCAACCAGGTTCATGGGCGACGCCATTGTCGCCGATGCTGCGGTGGAACTCAACACCCCCCACCCCGACCCTTCCCCACAAGGGGGGAGGGAGACCTCCCTAGCCGCGGGGAGACTGCGGCGGCCGCGGAGCCGAGGTCGCTACGGCGGTGATCCGCACCTCGCGCCGGGCTGCGCCGCCGGCGACGAAGGCCACCAGCTGTTCGCCCTCTTCGGCCACGGCGCTTCGTTCGGCCCGGGTCAGCCTGCGCAGGGGATCGATCGCGAGCGTCATGCCGTCGCCTGCGCGCTTGATCGCCCAGGTGCCCTGCACGAAGCCGTCGACCAGAAGGGTGCCCATGAAAATCGAGTAGCGGAAGGCGTGATCGATCACGCGGGTCCGGTCATCGTGGCCGATCAGGATGTTGTCGTATTCGGGCAGGAAGCGTGGTGGCGACGGAGTCTGCGGATCGGGGAGGGGACCATCGGGAATATCGAACAACTCGCGACCCCGCTCGTCCTGAAACGTTCGCAGGTTCGGGCGGAGTCTCTCGACGATGCTGCGAAGCCCGGTCAGCCCAGACCATGCCGAGATGTCCGCCACGGCGGCGGGACCGAAGGCCTTGAGGTAACGAAGGATCAACCGATCTAGCGATTCATTGGACTCGACCGGACGCCCAAGCCAGTGCTCCGCAGTCGTCCAGGTCGGTTGGGCGCTCTTGCCCCACACGCCGCGCGGTGGCACCTGGACGATAGGGAGCAGGTGTCGAATCGCATAGGCGAGTGAGGTTGCGTCCCGGTCCGGCCAGCGCTCGTGGAGGAGGGAGCCGAGCTGCGAAAACGTGCGGGGCTTCTCGATCATGGCCCGGGTTGCCGCGTCGAGGACGGCGCTCATCTCCAACCCGACCAGGTGGCGACCGAAGGGCGAGGATCGCAGCGTGCGCTCGAGCATGGGTTGGAACAGCGCCCGCAGGCTGAGGCAGTCGCGGGCGGTGACGAGGTGGACGGTATTGCGCATGATCCCGAGCCGAACCGCGCGGCGCTTCACGATCAGGTCGGCCAGCTCAGCCGGTTGGAAGCCTTCGAGCCGGGTCCAGAGTCCGACATACGGCGAGTTCGGCACCTGGGCCTGCATCGCCACCAGGTGCTCGATCTCCTGGGACGCCGACGCCCGGCGCCGCCGCAGCAGGTGCTGGCGCTCGAGCAGGGCGCGATTCAGCGCCCGCTGACTGAGGACCTCCGTCCGCAACGAATTAGCTGAATCCGCGCCGATGCGCGAGACGCGATTCCCCCATGATCCCCACGACCACGATGAACAGCAGGACGGCGATCTGGGCAACCGCTGAGACCCGCAGTCCAACGATCGCCGTGAGGAGGGTGAGCACGGTGAGGAGCAGACGGATCCACAGAGGACCGATGTGCAGGAACCATCGGAAAAGGACGAGGCCCGCGAGGTAGAGGGCCACGCCACCTGCCAGAAGGAAGGCCGTCGAACCGGTCGCCGGCTCGTTGTAGTGAACCAGGGCCAGCTTGAGGCCAGCCGCGATGACGACGATGCCGCCGAGAATCGGCAAGAAGACATAACCAAAGGCATTGAGAGCCAGCCATGGCCGGCGTTCCTGCGGCGCTCGTTCCAGGGCATCCTCGGCCCGCGCATCCTCGCCTTCGAAGTACAACCACCAGAGCGCGGCGGCCAGGCCCAGTCCGAGCAACGCGGCGAGGATGCGGCCGGCAGGCAGATTCGTGCCGAGACCGATGCCGACGGCGACGACCGATTCACCCAGCGCAATCAGCAGGATCAGACCGTGCCGCTCGACGAAGTGCGCGCTGCGAATGCGGAAGTTCGACTGCTTGATGAGATATGGGGTGAGCCAGTGCAACACGAATCCCACGGAAAACAGCACCCAGCGAGCTGGACCATTCGTGAATGCGGCGACCAGCAGAAGGCCGGCAGTAACCAGATTGAAGGCGTTGCCCGCTGGAAGAACCAGGTGTGAATCACGGTGACGAGCATGTAGCCGAGGCCGAAGGCGAGCGCGCCGCCGCCGAACACACTGGGGATGGCGAGCGCCACCAGCATGAAGCCGCCCATGCCAAGCAGTAAGAGGAGGCGAAGGCCCACCTCGACCGGAGGTACGGAGTTCGTCAGCCAGGCATAGCCGCCGTACATCCACCACACATTGCCGAAGACCAGCACGCCTGGGCGATGCCGCCGAGCGTTGGGTCGTGCGCCAGCAGACTGGTCAGTTGTGTGATGGTGAACACGAAGACCAGGTCGAAGAACAATTCGAGATTGGAAACGCGGTTAGGGTCGGCCGTTGCAGAATGTGACGGGGTGGGTGCCTTCACTGAACCCGAGCTTACCTTCCTTTCTCTGGGGTTGAACGCTTCGAAGTAATGCTCCAGTCTGCCTAGGCGGAACGCCGCCGCAGGTGCGCCGGCGGAAGAAGCAGCGCGAGACCGTAGGCGATCAGGCAGATCGGCAGCTCGAGCTGGATTCCCCAGTAATGAACCTGTTCGGGGATCATCCAGGCGAACAACACGTAGATAATGCGGCCGCGAGGTAGGCCACAAGCTGTAGCCACGCGGCTCGACCGTAGGTTACAGCGAATGCGGTGAGGAGCAGCGGGAGGATTGCGGTAAATCGTCCGATGGAGAACCCGCCCAGAAGCGAGAACGCGAAACCGGCGATCGTCACCAGCAAGAGGGTCGTCAGCGCCGGCCGGTACGCTCGATCAAGCACCGGAGGATTAGCTTATTGCAGGATGCCTGCCGCCGCCCATTCGAAGCCCGA
>VBEW01000060.1 GCA_005889225.1 Chloroflexota bacterium
TGGAAGTACCGGTGGTTGGGCAAGCCGGTGACGGAGTCGGTCACCGACAGTTTTTGCGCCTGGTCGAGCGCGTGGGCGTTGCGCATCGCAATGCCGGCGCGCTCGGCGAAGGTCAACATCAACTCTTGCTCGGTCTGGCGCAGCGGTTGCTCGCGGCCCTGGAAGCCGATGATCATGTCGGCGATGGCCCGGGCGCCGTGGAAGACCGGGACCCGGAACCAGAGCCCGGCCGGGAGCGGCTTGTGCTCGTTTGGCAGCAAGATGTTCGGGTCCTGGACGCCAATCACCTGTTCACCGGTCGCCGGGGTCAGGGCGAGGCGGGCGGCGGTCAGGTCGATCCCGGCGTGCTGGGCCTTTAGCTCGGGGTTCCAGTCGACGTAGAGCATGGATGCGGCCGGCGCCGACTCGTCCTGGCTGATCAGGGGCGGCATCTGGACCTGCAATAGGAAGGCGTCGGCACTGAGCAGCGAGCGGCCTTTCTCCGCCGTGAGCTGGCAGGTTTGCTCGAACTCCAGGTCACGGTTGAGCTCGACGGTGACTTCGGAGAGCGATGCGTGGGCACGGTCCAGCTCTTCCTGTAGAGCCCGCTCGGCGCGGCGGGCACGGTCGCCGACGAAGCCGACGAAGATGCCGGTGAGGGCGACGAAGCCGGTGCGCATCGCCAGGTTGGTGAGATCGCTGCCGGTCAGCGCGGTGCCCTGGATGGCGTTGTCGTAGTAAACGACCGCGGTGTAGCTGAGCGCAATCGTCAACACCGCTGTGATCGCCGCCAGCCCACCGAAGCGGACGGCGGTGGTGACGGTCACCACGAAATAAGCGAGAAAGAATGGTGAGTCCAGGCCACCGGTGACGGCGACGCCGCCGGTGACGAGCAGCACGTCGCCGATCGCCGAGATGTAGCCGCTGGTCAACCACGAGGGTTTGCGCGGCAGCAGCACCATCAGCAGGGTCAGGTTGTAGATGGCGCCCAGGCCGATCAGGGCCAGCAGGGCAATCAGCGCCTGCGGCTTCAGGCTCGAGGCCAGGAAAGGCAGGGCCCCCAGGGAAACAAGGATCGCGAGCCAGCGGATCCAGATGATGCGCCGCTCCATCTCGATCGCCGAGGCATCCGGCGATCCCGTCTCGCCCGGCTTTCGGGCGCCGAGCTTCAGGTTGATGGAGGTGCTCATGGTGGTGGCCTAACCCGCCCGCAGGAGCCGATCCGGGCGTGACTTGGGGCGCGGGATTTCGTAGAAATCGAGCAACACCTGGGTGCTGTCGATCAGGTGGTCGAGGAACTGCTGCGTAATGCCGGTGCGGCGTTCGCGCGCGATCGCCTTCTTCAGCTGCTCGAACTCGTCTTCCATCAGGTGGCGGACGGCCTCGTGCGCGGTCTCGTGCGTCTTGTCGCCGGCACCAAAGATCAGGTCAATGGCGTTGAAGCGGCCCTGGGCAGCCTCACGCTCGTGGGTACGCAGGTCGTTCGCCAACCGCACGACGCGGGCCGCCTGGCAGATGTGACCGAAGATCCGGTTCTTCAGCTCCTGGGAGACGTCCTGGTAGGAGAAGGCCAGGATCGACACCTGGACGATGGGGAAGGAGCTGCTGTACATGCCGTTGGCCAGGTAGGCGTCGAGCGTGACCCGCTCTTTGTGCTTGAGCCAGTGATTCTCCTGGAGCATGGTCCAGATCGACTTCTCCCAGACCAGCCGGCGCATCGCCGTCCACTCCTCGGGAACCTCGTCCTCGCGGAACTGCTCCTCGATCTTGCGCGTCACGGTGGCGTTGACCAGGGGCATCTGGCTGAGATCGCGGTTGGGCCAGAGCAGAAAGTTCTGGCAGACCCGCCGGTAGTCGGCCAGATCCAGCTCGGGATGCTCTTCCTCCAGGTAGTCATCGATGTAGACGATGTAGGCCATCGTTCGGGCCAGCGTCAGGGCCTGCTCGAAGCTGGCGCTCGGGTGGAGCAGGACGGCGGCCCGGCAGACCTCGCCCAGCATGTCGTCGCCTCGCGGGTTGTCGTCGACCAGGTGGCGGATGACCGGCCCCTCATCCGTCTGGGCCAGCAGCCGCTCCTTCAGCCGGTTAATCCGCCGATCTTGCATATTCGCTCCTCGCCAGCAGGATCTGAGCCGAGAGCACGGCCGATCGAATCACCTGGGATGGGCCGTACAGGGTTTTGCCCACCCACATAGGAATGACGGGCTCAGCCTCGGTTTCATTCAGGTAGGCAGCGGCCCGGCGCAATTGCTCGGTCATCGCCGCCAGCGTCTCGGCCGGGGCCGTCATCAGGGCCTGGATGGCGTAAGCCGTCTCTTCGGGGGTCCCGTTCCCAAACCAGCCCCAGGACCCGTCCTCAAGCTGGCTGTTCTTGAACCAGGTGTACGCCGGCCGGCAAAGTTCGGGTGCCGACGCGGTGAGCGCGAAGACGGCGTGGGCGGTGGCATAGAAGGGGGAACCATGCCACTTGTCGACCCAATGGTCGCCGTCTACGCGCGCATCACGCAGGTACTTGATGACCTTCTGCTCGATCAGGTGCTGGCGGGGGAAGGGCGGCGCGACCTGGAGCACTTCCAGCACATGGGCGTTGGCGGTCACCGACGCGTCCCGCTCGAGTGGGAAGGTGAAGAAGAAGCTCACCCCCTCAAAGGGACGCAGGGGACCCGCCGAGATCGGGTAACCGTATTGATGCAGGACGGTCAGGGTCAGTGCGGTGTCGTCGGCATCCGGACGGAGACCCTCCCGCGACACGCCCACCCCATCGTCGGTGAGCGCCTGGGCGAGGTAGCGGAGCAGTGGCTGGGCTTCGGCCGGACGTTGACCGCTGCGAGACAGGTTGTAGAGCACCCAGGCGATCTCGAAGACCTCGAAGGGCGCCACCGTCGGCAGGCTGCCGTCGCCGCGGTTGCGGAGCAACATCGCGATGTACTCATTGGCCTGCTCGTCGCGAGTTCTGAGCAGGAAGTAGGCGGTTGCCGAGGGGGAGTTCGCGAACGAGCCGTTGGGGCAGAGCTGCGCCCTGGCCGCCTCGAGATCGATCCGGTTGCCGAGGTACTCGAGGGAGTGGAGCAGTGGCGTGGCGACGTTGTAGATGAGCCGGGGCGGGATGTGGCCAATCTTGGCGTCGCGCTGGGCGGAGATTCCCATGAAGCGCTCGTAGGGCAACGGCAGCTCGCGAGCGCGGGCCTCATCGAGCAGCGCCGGGAGGACCAGCTCGAACCCGGCCAGGTCCGGGCCGGTCTGCCAGTTCCCGGTGCCTTCGTAGATGAATCGCAGCGCCGTCGCCCGAGCCCGGTGCGCCGCCCCATCCTGCAGGGGCTGCGGCAGATCGGCGAGCGCCACCAGCGCGCTCAAGGTCGAAATCAGCTTGTCCTTGGGTATCGGGAGGGCTGTCCCGAAGCTGCCGTCAGTGTTCTGGCTGCGCAGCAGCCAGCCCAGGGTTTGCGGGTAGGCCAGCGCGTTAGGATCGTCGGTGGCCCGCAGCCGAGACACGAACGCCGTGTCGTAGGCGGCGGGCGAAATGGCCCCTTGCTGCAGCGATGCCAGCAGGCGCCGGATGGCAACCGGCAGCGGTACCTCCGCGGGCCGCGGCAGGACGCCCCGACTGGTGTAGTGGACGTCGTTGATTTCCGTACTGCGCCCCCTTTTAGGCAGCGCTTTGGTATGCGCCTAGCGCGAGGCTACTGCCCGCCCCTTTCGGGACACGTTTCGGAAGGGCCCGTTTGGCCGTCACCTGGTTGTGTTGCCGGTCACAGGCCAATGACCCGGGAAAGTGGCTGCCGGCCAAGGCGTTGTCCGAATACGGGTCTGCGGGACGGGCCCGGAAGAAGGGTCGACTTTGCGGCGGATCGGGTTTTCTGGCGGGCTGGACCGGCGGGCCAGCTTCATGGTGCTGATTCACGGCGCCTACACGGCGGCGAACCTGCTGGCCGGGACGTTCCTGTCGATTTTCCTCTGGCGGGCGGGTCATGACCTGGTCCCGATCGCCATCTACAGCGGGCTCAGCGCGCTGATGATCCCGGCGGCGTTTGTGGCCAACGGACTCCTCTGGCGAGGCATCGGCGCCGGCGCCTCGATCCGGCTCGGCCTCTTCGGCAACGGGTTCGTCTACCTCTTGATCCTGGTGCTCGGCAGCGCCACCCCACATTGGGTCGTGGCGCTCGGCCTGCTTCGGGGCCTCGCCGAGGGCTTCTACTGGTCCGGATTCCACCTGGTGACCTATGACACGACCTGCGAGCGAGACCGCGACCGCTACTTCGGTGCGCAGGCGAGCGCGACCTGGTTCCTGACGGCGCTCCTTCCGCCGGCAGCCGGGGCGGTCATCGTCGCCGGGACCCACGTCGGCGGGCCCTACCGAGGTTATGAGCTGATCTTTGCGCTGGCCGCCGTCGTGCTGATGGCGGCCATGGTGCTGGCCGGCCGGCTCCCGTCAGCTGCCCGCGAGCGGCTCTCCGCTCGCCGGGTCATGACCCTGGTCCGCCGCAATCCCGACTGGCACTGGGTAACCCGGGCGCGCCTGGCCGATGGGTTTACCGGGAGCTTGATGGGGCTGGTTCTGACCATCCTGACCTACCTGGTGCTGAAAAACGAGCAACAGGTGGGCAACTTCAATGGCTTGATGGGACTCCTGGGGGTGGCGATCAGTCTCGGACTGGCCGCCTTCATGAAGCCCCGCCACCGGACGGCCTGCGCGCTGGTGGGCGGCGCCCTGCTGGTGTTGTCGACGCTGCTGCTGCCCCTCTACCTGACCGCCTGGGCGTTGCTCGGCTTTGGACTGCTCCGCGCCATCGGCGGCCCACTGCACGGGAACGCGCTGGCGCCGATGGCGCTGCAGGTGATCGATCGGGATCCCGCGCCGAACGCGATGCGCTACGACTACATCGTGCACCAGGAACTATGCCTGGGCGTCGGGAGAGTCCTGAGCATCGGCTGTTTCTTGTTGCTCGCGGCGCCGGTGGACCAGATGCTGCTGGCCCGGATCGTGGTCGCCGTGGCGGGCGCGGCGCCGATCGTCATCTGGGCGGCCTTCGCACGGATTCCCCAACCGGCGGCGATGCCCGAGGTTGACAACCGGGCGCTGCCCGCCGCCGCGTAGCCTTTGCGGCCGGTCCGCCACTGTTAGGCCGTTTGCAACGTGGGCGCCGTAACAAGTGGGATACGTCCTGAGCAGCACTGAACTCGGGCGGCAGGTTCGCAACGCGGGCTGCAACGGGTTCAAACGTTAAGTGGTATGAGGGCACGACCTCATGGACATGATGAAGTCATCTCGACAGCACAGCCGGCGGAAAGGCCAGTCAATGGTGGAATTCGCGTTGATCCTGTGCCTGGTCGCGGTGGTGGCGATCACCACGATCGCGATGACCGGAAACCAGCTGGCCATGACGTATCAGGACATCGAAGAGGCCATCACAAACCCAGGGGACCCCGGGGCAGAGTCGGTCTACACCTGTCCGGACGGCACGCCGGCCGTCATGCACGGCCACAAGTACCACTGCCACTAAACCCGCTCGGGAAGCTGGGTGACGCGCGGGAAGGGGGCTTTGGTGGAGCGAAAGAGACTCGAACTCTCGACCTCCGCAATGCGAGTGCGGCGCTCTGCCAGCTGAGCTATCGCCCCAAGTACGGGATTATATGCAGGCTATGCCTGATCTATCTTGTTTGATTCTCATGAGGCGCGCATAGACTAAGCCTATGGCCCAGTTCCGGCCCGACCAGACCCCGCCCGCCCAACCGCCTCGGAATCCGCGCCAGGCTGGTTCCTGGCTGCGCCTGGCGCTGCTTGCCGGGCTCGGCCTGTACCTGGTGATCGTCTTCTTCCCCTTCCTCGTCCGGCTGGGTGGACCGGCTCGCGTGGAGCTCACCTACTCCCAGCTGGTGTCCCAGGTCGAGAGCGACAACGTCACCGACATCACCATCCAGGGCCAGACCGCGCAGGGTGATCTCAAGAAGTCGTTCAGCAACAACGGAGTCACCAACACCCAGTTCACGGCAACGCTGCCGGACGCCGTCGGGCTCAACGACCCCACCTTCTTCCCCCTGCTGAAGAGCAACAATGTCGAAACCCAGGTCAAGGAGGATACCGGCGGCCTCGGCAGCCTGCTGATCAATTTCCTCCCCTTCCTGGCGCTGATCGCCATCTGGATCTGGTTCGTGCGGCGCAGCGGTCAGGCAGCCCAGGGCATCTTCACCTTCGGGCGCAGCCGGGCACGGATGCAGGAACCGGGTACGCCGAAGACCACATTCAATGATGTGGCGGGCGTCGAGCAGGCGCAGTTCGAGCTCCAGGAGATGGTGGACTTCCTGCGCGACCCGCAGAAATTCCAGAAGCTGGGCGGCCGGATGCCGAAGGGGGTCTTGCTCATCGGGCCACCGGGTACCGGCAAGACGCTGCTCGCCCGCGCGATCGCCGGTGAGGCAAGCGTCCCCTTCTTCAGTATCTCGGCCTCCGAGTTTGTTGAGATGTTCGTCGGCGTCGGGGCCTCGCGCGTCCGCAGCCTGTTCGAGGACGCAAAGAAGCACGCGCCGTCGGTGATCTTCGTCGACGAGCTGGACGCCGTCGGTCGCCAGCGGGGCGCCGGCCTGGGTGGCGGCAACGACGAGCGTGAACAGACGTTGAATCAGTTACTGGTCGAGATGGACGGCTTCGACCAGCGCGAGGCGGTCGTGGTCGTGGCCGCGTCGAACCGCGCGGATGTGCTCGACCCGGCGCTGCTCCGGCCCGGCCGGTTCGATCGCCGCGTGGTCGTCGACCGGCCCGACCGCCGGGGGCGCGCTGCGATCCTGAAGGTTCACACCCGCAGCGTTCCGTTGGCCAACGACGTCGACCTCGACATCATCGCGCGCTCGACGCCCGGGCTGGTCGGCGCCGACCTGTCCAACCTCGTCAACGAGGCGGCGTTGCACGCCTCCCGGACGAACCGAACCACGGTCGCGATGCAAGACTTCGAAGAGTCATTCGACCGGGTGGTGCTCGGCTCGGAGCGCAAGATCTATCTCAGCGAATCCGAGCGGCGGGTAATCGCTTACCACGAGTCGGGGCACGCACTGGTGGCCTGGTACCAGCCGCAAGCGGACCCGGTCCACAAGATCACGATCGTGCCGCGCGGCCAGGCCCTGGGCGTCACCCAGTCGATCCCCACCGATGACCGGCACAACCTGTCGGAGGAGTATCTGCAGGCCCGGATTGCGATGGCGCTCGGCGGCCGGGCGGCGGAGCAACTGGCATTGGGCAGCATCACGACCGGCGCCCAGAACGACCTGGAGACGGCCACCGAGCTGGCGCGCCGCATGGTGGTGAGCTGGGGCATGAGCCAGAAGATGGGCCTCTTCTCATTCGACGATTCGCCCCAGGCGGTCTTCCTCGGCCGCGAGCTGGCCGGCACCCCACACATCAGCCAGCGGACGGCGGCCATCATCGACGAGGAAGTCACCCGGCTCTTGACCGAGGGTTACCAGACCGCCGAGACCATCCTGACCGCGAACCGGCTTAAGCTGGACACGCTCGCGACGGCACTCCTCCAGGAGGAAGTGCTCGAAGAGGACCAGATCGCCCGTTTGATCGGGCCGCGCGCGCTGGAAGGCGGCATCGCGACACCGAAGCCCTGGAAAGCCCTCGTGACCGACGCGGGGGAGCAGGTCTGAGGATGGCCGGCGAGCCGGTGAGACAGGATCAGCTGCGGCGATTGCCGCTCGTGCCGCTGCGCGACGACGTCGTCTTTCCCAAGCTGATCGTGCCCCTGTCGGTGGGCCGCCGGACGTCGATCGCCGCCATCACCTTCGCGATGGACCACGACAAGCAGGTTCTGCTGGTCGCCCAGAAGGACCCGCAGGTCGACGATACGGCCGACGCGGACCTGTACACGACCGGCACGATCGCCGAGATCAACGGCATGCGCCAGACGCCGGCCGGGGTGCAGATGCTCGTCGCCGGGTCGCAGCGGGCGCGGATCGTCCGCTTCAACCAGTTCAAGCCGTTCATCGAAGTCGAGGTCGAGCCGATCGTCGACCAGGTGGGAGAGGGCCTCGAGCTCGAGGCTCACATGCGCTCGGTCAAGAGCCTCTACGAAAAGTATGTCGAGTCGGGCGCGGCGGTCGCTCCGGAAGTCGCCGCGACCGTGTCAAAGACCGACGATGCCGTCTACCTCGCCGACCTGGTCTCCGCCGCGCCGGACCAAACGCTGGAGCAGAAGCAGCACATGCTGGAAACCCCCAACGTGCTGGAGCGGCTGCGGCTGCTGGCCCTGTTCCTCAGCAAGCAGGTGGAGATCCTCGAGCTCAAGGCGAAGATCCAGAACGAGGTGCAGAGCACGATCGGCAAGTTGCAGCGTGACCAGATTCTCCGCGAGCAACTGAAGGCGATCCGCAAAGAGCTGGGGGAGGACGAGGAAGGGGCGGACCTGCACAACCTGCGAGAGAAGATCGAGTCATCCGGGATGCCGGACCCGGTCAAGGAACGCGCCCTCAAAGAAGTGGACCGCATGCAGAGCATTCCGGCCGCCTCGCCCGAGGTCGGCATCATCCGCACCTACGTCGATTGGCTGATCGCCTTGCCCTGGGGCACGTCGGCCGCCGAGAGCTGGGACATCAAGCAGGCGGCCAAGGTGCTGGACGAGGATCACTACGGCGTGGAAAAGATCAAGGAACGGATCCTGGAGTACATGGCCGTTCGGCAGCGATCCCAGAGCCTGCGCTCGCCGATCCTCTGCTTTGTCGGGCCGCCTGGGGTGGGGAAGACCAGCCTGGGCAAGTCGATCGCGCGGGCCCTGGGCCGAAAGTTCGTGCGGCTTTCGCTGGGCGGCATCCACGATGAGGCGGAGATCCGCGGTCACCGCCGGACGTACATCGGCGCCATGCCGGGCCGGATCCTGCAACAGATGAAGGTCGCCGGTGCACGCAACCCGGTCTTCATGCTGGACGAGATCGATAAGGTCGGCGCGGACTGGCGGGGCGACCCATCGTCGGCGCTGCTCGAGGTGCTCGATCCGGAGCAGAACAAGGACTTCTCCGATCACTATCTCGAGGTCCCCTACGACCTCTCCCAGGTGCTGTTCATCACGACGGGCAACGTCGTCGACACGATCATTCCCCCGTTGCGGGACCGGATGGAGGTCATCCGGCTGCCCGGCTACACCGAAGACGAAAAGATGCGCATCGCGCAGCAATTCCTGGTCCCGCGCCAGCTGCGCGAACACGGGTTGACGGAAGACAACCTCGAGCTGCCCGAGGCGACCTTACGAGTGCTGATCCGCGAGTACACCCATGAAGCCGGCGTGCGAAATCTCGAACGCGAGATTGCCAACATCGCCCGGAAGATCCCGCGCCGCATCGCCGAGGGTGAAACCGAAAAAGTCACCGTCAAGCCCGAGGACCTGTTTGCCTATCTCGGGCCCTCGCGCTTCGAGTTCGGGGTCGCCGAGCTGGAGGACCAGGTGGGCGCCGCCACCGGGGTCGCCGTCAACGAGTACGGGGGCGACGTGATGACGGTCGAGGCGATCGCGATGCAGGGCCGGGGCGAGTTCGCGCTCACCGGGCAGATCGGCAAGGTCATGGAGGAGTCGGCCCGGGCCGCCGTCAGCTACGCCCGAGCCCACGCGTTGGAGCTCGGCGTGAAGCCGGCGTTTTTCGACGAGAATTTCTTTCACATCCACGTGCCGGCCGGCGCGATCCCGAAAGACGGGCCCTCGGCCGGCATCACCATGGCGACGGCGGTCGTGTCGGTCTTAACCGATCGCCCGGTGCGCCGCGACGTGGCGATGACCGGCGAGATCACGCTCCGCGGCAAGGTGTTGCCCATCGGCGGGCTGAAAGAGAAACTTCTGGCGGCCCATCGGGCCGGGATCAAGACCTTCATCTTGCCCGAGAAAAATCGCAAAGACCTGCACGAGGTGCCGGACGAAGTCAAACAGTCGATGGAGCTGGTCCTGGTCAGGCACATTGACGAAGTCCTCGAGAAGGCCCTGTTGCCGGCCGCGCCGCGGGTGGCCGGGCCGGGGCTCGGCTTTCGGCGGCCGCTCGGCGAGACCCAACCCGGCACGGTCAATTAGCCTTGACCGGCCGCGGCCCCCGCTCGACCCTTGGACGAGCCGCGCTCCTGGGTCTCTTGCTGGCGCTGGCCGGCTGTACCTTACAACCAGACGTCTCCCAGGCGGTACCCAATGGTCGGGTCGGGACGGCGGCCCCGGCGCTCTCGGCCGAAACCCTCGAGGGAACCATCCTGACCATTGATTTCCATCAGGGCAAATCGGTGCTCGTCTTCTGGGCTGCCTGGTGCGGGCCGTGCCGCAAGGAGCAGCCTGGCCTCAACACCCTGGCGGCGCGCTACGCACCACGCGGAGTCGGCTTCTACGGCATTGACATGCTGGACCACGATCGAGCCCTGGCGCGCGCCTTCGTTCAGGAATTCAAGGTCTCCTACCCGAGCCTGTACGACCCATCGGGCAGGGTGGCGGCGGCTTACGAAGTCGACGCGCCGCCATCGTTCGTGCTGGTCGATCAAAGGGGGATTGTCGTGGGCCGATATCCGGGGGAGGCGTCCAGCGCGCAACTGGAACGACTGATCAATCAGAAGCTGGCTATTTCGTCCGACGCTGCCAGCGCGTCGCCTTGAGCATCTTCTTGTGCTTGTGTTTGCGCATTTTCTTCCTGCGCTTCTTTATTACCGAGCCCAATCGCGAGCCTTTGTCGTCACGGCGCCGGCGTGCATGTCGCGGAACATTCTAGACGATGCAGGAGTTTAGACTGATAGAACCATGAGTGACGCCGTCATCGTCGAAGCCGTCCGTACAGCGATTGGCCGCCGCAACGGGAGACTGAGCCCGGTGCGACCAGACGATTTGCTGGCGCTGACGCTTGCCGAAGTCGTCAAGCGCGCCGGCGTCGATCCTGCCCAGGTCGATGACGTGGTCGTCGGTTGCGTAACCCAGACCGGCGAGCAAGGTATGAACATTGGACGCGCCGCCGTCCTCATCGCCGGCTTTCCCATCGAGGTGCCGGGCACGACGATCAACCGCTTCTGCGGCTCGGGCCAGCAGGCGGTGAACTTCGCGGCCCAGGGGGTGCTGTCGGGCGCGCAGGATGTGGTGATCGGCGCCGGTGTCGAGAGCATGTCCCGGGTGCCGATGGGCTCGGATGCGTTTGGCCCCGGCGAGGGCCCGGTCAGTCCCAAACTGACCGACCTGTTCGAGATCATCCCGCAGGGCAACTCCGCCGAGATGATCGCGAAGAAATGGGGGTTCTCGAGAGAGCAGCTAGACGAGTTCGCTTACCAGAGCCACGTCAAGGCCGGGCAGGCGATCCAGGAAGGGCGCTTTCGGCGTGAGATCTTTCCCCTCGACGTGAAGAGCAACGGCACAAGTGATCGGTTCGAGACCGACGAAGGCGTGCGCATTCCACCCTCTCGCGAAAAGATGGGCCAGCTCAAGCCCTCCTTCCAGGAGGACGGCGTGGTCACAGCCGGCAACTCGAGCCAGATCAGCGACGGCGCCGCCGCCGTTCTGGTCATGACCGCCGAGAAGGCGAAGGCTCTCGGCTTGCGGCCGCGCGCGCGCATCGTGGCGCAGGCGATCGTCGGCTCCGAGCCGACCATCATGCTGACCGGCCCGATTCCGGCGACCCAGAAGGTCTTGAAGAAGGCCGGTCTGCAACTCAAGGACATCGATCTTTTCGAGGTCAACGAAGCGTTCGCGCCGGTCGTGCTCGCCTGGCAGCAGGAGACCGGGGCCGACATGGAGAAGGTGAATTACAATGGCGGCGCCATCGCGCTGGGCCACCCGCTTGGGGCCAGCGGGGCGCGGCTGATTACGACCCTGCTGCACGAGCTCGAGCGCCAGGATGCCCGCTACGGCCTGAGCACCATGTGCATCGGCTATGGGATGGGCATCGCGACAATAATCGAGCGCCTGAAGAGCTAGGGCTCCACCCTGCCTCCCCGGTTGGGGAGGCTCTTCGTTTACCTCGACCGGCGGTCCGGAAAATCGATCGGCTGGGTCTGCCGCCGCCGTTCCACCACGCCGGTCAGGACGAACAGAAAGATCACCTGGACGACGAAATACATCGCGACGATCAGGTCAATCACGGCGGCCAGCGTCCCGCCGGTCTCCCGGATGTCCGCGATGGCCAGCCCGAAGAACAAGAACGAGCACAGGTAGGTGATGAACGCGACCGAGTAAATCGCGTTCTTCCAGAGCTGCCGGTTGGCCAGCAGCCGGGTCAACCAGTTCGGCGCTGTCTGGCGCGGGAGTTCGATCGGGTTCGGCTCTACTTGCATTTCCACTTGTGTCCTCTCAGTTCGAGCACCTGACCGGGCGCGCAGTCGGATGCCGGCGGGGTGGCGCCGGGAGTGAGCGTGGTTCCGTCCGGTGCGATCGTGCTCGCGTCGGTGAGGTGCGTGAACTCATAGTTGAGGTCACTGTAGAGCCCGCTGAGCTGATTGCCGGCCAGGGCGACCACGGCGAAGGTGATCGTCGCCAGCAACACCATGAGGAATGCATATTCGATTAGCGCCTGGCCTGATTTCGTACTCGGTCGCGTCATGACTAAAACGACGGTAGCATCGCTTTCCGTGCGGCCCATCCGCCGTTCGACCTAATTGCACGGCGATCAACTTACGATCGCCATTACACCATCCGGTCGAACCCCGCTCGGAGCTGCTGATAACTGGTCGCAAGGCTTTCGCTAAGGATTTTCGTGTCCGCAATCACCGGCATGAAGTTCGTGTCGCCGTCCCAGCGCGGCACGACGTGCTGGTGGACGTGGTCGGCGACACCCGCGCCGGCGGTCTTCCCCGCGTTGATGCCCAGGTTGAAGCCCTGCGGTTTCAGCACATCGCGCAGGACGCGCAGCGAGTGCTGCGTCAGGGTCGCCATGTCGCTCGCAGTCTCGCGCGGCAGGTCTTCCAGGTTGGCCAGGTGGGCCACCGGCGCGACCATGAGATGGCCGTTGTTGTACGGGTAGCGATTCAGGATCGCCAGCGACAGGCCGGTCCGGGCGAGGACGAGGTGGGCTGCGTCGTCACCGGGATCGGCGCCGGCCGCCTCACAGAAGAAGCAACCCGCCGGCTTCTCGCCCTTGATGAAGGCCATCCGCCAGGGGGCCCAGAGGTGCTGCATCGGCTGAATCATAGAAGTCGATTGCCATCGGTTCGTCGCGACAGTACTACAAAACCGTGTATACTGCCAAAGACGTGCTCCCCGATGACTGCTCGCGCGGCCGGGTTGCTAAACTTGACCCTCGACCCGCGCATGTGGGGCCGTGGCGCAGCTGGGAGCGCGATTGCATGGCATGCAATAGGTCACGAGTTCGAATCTCGTCGGCTCCACCACTCATTTAGTTCCATGGCCAGGACTGTCGCACCCGTCTACGATCCGCAGGCAATCGAGCCCAAGTGGCGCGACGCCTGGAAGAAGGCCGGCCTGTTTCGAGTGTCGGACGACGGGAGCAAGCCGAAGTTCTACAACCTCGTGATGTTCCCCTACCCCTCCGGGCCGCTGCACATGGGGCACTTCCGCAACTACGTGATCGGCGATGCCTTCGCCCGCTACAAGGTGATGCGCGGCTTCAACGTGCTCAATCCCTTCGGCTGGGACGCGTTCGGCTTGCCGGCGGAGAACGCGGCGATCGAGAGTGGCATCCCGCCGCGGGTGTCGATTGAGAACAACATCGCGATCTCGAAGCATGAGCTCGACCTGATGGGGGTGCTCTACGCCTGGGACCGCGAGGTGACGACCTGCAATGACGATTACTACCGCTGGACCCAGTGGCTGTTCTTGAAGTTCCTCGAGCGCGGACTCGCGTATAAACAGAAGGCTGCGGTCAATTGGTGTCCCAAAGACAACACCGTGCTCGCCAACGAGCAGATCGTCAACGGCGTGTGCTGGCGCTGCGGCACCAAGCCGACAAAGAAGGAGCTGGAGCAGTGGTTCTTCAAGATCACCGCCTATGCCCAGCGCCTCCTCGACGATCTCAAGAAGCTCGATCGCTGGCCGGAGCGGGTGAAGCTGATGCAGGCCAACTGGATTGGGCGCAGCGAGGGCGCCGACCTGGACTTTTTCGTTGAGCGGGACGGTAAGCTGCGCGTTTTTACCACCCGACCCGACACCGTCTTCGGTGCGACCTTCATGGTGGTGGCGCCCGAACACGAGATTCTCCAGAAGATCGTGACGCCGGATCAGCGGGCTGCCGTCGACGCCTACATCGAGCGCACCAAAGCCGAAACTGAAATCGAGCGGCTGTCTACGGAGCACGAGAAGACCGGCGTCTTTTCCGGTGCCTATGCCATCAATCCCTTCACCGAAGAGCGGATTCCAATCTGGATCGCCGACTACGTGCTGGCCAGCTATGGCACTGGCGCCATCATGGGGGTGCCCGCTCACGACAGCCGCGACTTCGAGTTCGCGCGCCAGCATAAGCTGCCGATCCGGCGGGTGATCAGCGTGAGTCACGATGCGGCTCACGAGCCACTCGACGCCGCCTTCGAGGCCTATGAGGGGGTGCTGGTCAATTCCGGCCCCTTCACTGGGCTCAGCGTCAAGGAGGGAATCGAGCGGATCACCGCCGAAGCGCAGCGGAAACATATCGGCCAGCGGACCATCACCTATCGCCTGCGCGATTGGTTGGTCTCCCGGCAGCGCTACTGGGGTGTGCCGATTCCCATCATCTATTGTCCGGAGCACGGCATCGTGCCGGTGCCGGACGACCAGCTGCCGGTGCGCCTCCCCG
>VBEW01000061.1 GCA_005889225.1 Chloroflexota bacterium
GACGAGTTGGGATCGGAGTTAGAGTTCGAGGAGTTTTGACCCGTCCAACCAGACGCCGCCCTTTCCGGAAGAAAGGAATTCTGACGAGGAGATCTAGCCCGTAGCGGATTCGAACCGCTGATTTCTGCCTTGAGAGGGCAGCGTCCTGGACCAGCTAGACGAACGGGCCTTGGGGGCGTCGGAGGCGACCCCTATTATAGGTAGGCAAAAATTCAGCACCGGAGGATTCGCTCGTGATCTACGATCCGACCGGCGTCAATTACGTGATGAATACCCTCCAGGCCGCCAGCTATCTTGGTGTTCCCTCCGACGTGATCGACGACATGGTCAGTAAGCGCCTGATTCCGTTCACCAAAGTCGGCGAACGCGTCGTCTTTTCCAAGGCCGCGCTGGACTACTGGGTCTACGCGAAGTCCATGGAGAACCTTCGCGACGATCTTCCGAACCTGGGATTCCAGGGTCGCAAGGCCGGCTGATCCGTGCGTCTCGGGCGTCTGCTCCGGGCCGCGATTCTCTTTCTCACGCTGGCTGCCGTCGCCCAGGAGCTGAGCAAGCCGGAGGGCCAGCGGAGTTGGCACGGACGGGTCGCCGGCGTACCCTACGACTTCCGGTTCCCGACCCTCAAGCGGTTCCGTGACGCCTACTGGAATCCCGCCGACCACCGCCTCTTCACCGACCGGGTGGTCGGAATCGGATGGTCGGTGAACTTCGCGCAGCTGCTGCCACGCCTGCAGGAGGGGTACCGCCGGCTCGCCGAGCGCACCGGCGCCTCGGCGTGACGGTCCGGTAACGTCCGCTTCCGCCGAGTGACAGCCTTTCTGCCACTCAGCGTTCTATTAACGTGCCCGCGGCCAGCCAGCGCCCCTGCTCTGCGATCGGTGGCCGCATTTCTATAGGCGGAACCGGTAAATGAGCGGATTGCAAGAGTTCCTGACGCCCTTCAGTCACCTCATCTTCGCCAACCGGGACAAGGTCATCGTCCTGCTGGCGGTGCTCCTCGGCTGGTTCACCATCCAACTGTTGATCTCGCGTTGGCGCAATGAACGGCTCGAACGTGACCTCTCGACCGCAAAGTCCGGTGGGTCTGCTGGGGGCGGCCGGCGATACGCCCCGAGCGCTCCCGCCGATGAAGTCCGCGCCGAGGGTGGCGCGCTCCCGCCGGTGAAGGGGGGTCGAACCTACGCGCGAAACCTCGGCAGCGCGCTGCAAAAGGCTGGGATGTCCAGTCCGCAAATCTATTCACCGCCAACGCCGGCAGGCTGGGCGCCCAGCGCGAACCCCGCCCCGGTCGGTCCTCCTCAACCGCAACCCGGGATGGCATCGCCGTACGCGACACCGAACGCCCCCTGGGCCGCACCCGCGCCACCGCAACCATCGCCCTGGGGCTTTCCGGCGGGGGCCGTGCGGCCGATGCCCGGGGTACAGCCCAGTCAGGCCCCGTTCTACCAGCCGCAACCGCCGCCACTGCAGCCAATGGGCCAGCCCCAATCCCCGCCGCCGTCGGTGCCCGGACTTTACGGGCCGCCCCCAACGTTCGGACAACCGGCATACCAAGCGGCCTCGAGCGCACCTGCCATGCCGGCGCCGCCGGTCGCCCCACCCGGTCCGACCATGCCAGGTGGAATACCGGCCTTCGGTAATCCACACGCGGTCGAGCCGGCGAATCCCGAGCCGCCTGCCCAGGACGGCGGGCGTCGCGGAAAGCCCAAACGTCGTCGATTCAATTTCAACGTGCTGGAGAACCTGGAAAAAATGGTCCAGCAAAAGATTGAGCCGGCGCCCCCGACCGGCTGGACTCCTCCGGCTCCACCGACTGGCGGTCCGGTCGCACCACCCGTAACGGCAGCTCCGGTCCCGCCGCCGCCCGCGCCGGCGTCGGTCGCACCATGGCAGCCGCCTGCCGTGGCGGCCGACACGACAGCGCGGGTAGAACAAGACCCGGCGAAGGAGGAGGAGTCGCTTTCACTGCCGTTCGGAGCACCCACCGACGAAGTGCCTGCCGAGGCGGAAGTGACGACGGAATCGGAGGAGCCGCAGAGCGTGGCGGATGCGAACGAGACCGGCGGCTTTGCGCCAGCGTCTTCAGGCGATGCGCCCGAGGACGAGGCAGCCGGGGTACCCGGATTGGAGTCGGAGACGGAAACGGAGCGGAAACCAGACGCAGGTCGGTCGATGCGCGCCATGATGTTCGGCGAGGAACCCAGTAGCGGCGAACCGGCGCCAACGGAGGCGGCACCCACCGAGCCTGAGCCCGCGACATCCGATTCATCCTGGCGCTCGAAGCCGTGGCAGCGGGCTGAAGAGAGCTCAGTCTCCGACGTTCAGTCAGGGGAGCCCACCGGCGAGGAGGCGCCCGAAACAACGCCGGCGACCGAACCCACCACGGAATCGGATTCTGCGGACGCCTACGATGCATGGCGGCCGACGTCGCCGGAACCCGAGGCCGAACCGGAACACGCCGCCAGCGCCGAGCCGGCGGAGACATCCGGCGCCGACGTTCATGAGCCCGTCGCCGACAACGGTGATCGACCCAGCGCCGGCACGATCGTGATCATCGAGGACGACCACACCGCCGCCAGCTATTACGCAACCCTCTTCAAAGGCAACGGCTATCGGGTCGAGGTCGCGAACGACGGCGTGTCGGGCGTCGATCTCTGCACCAGGGTACAGCCGAAGGTGATCCTGCTGGACGTTATGATGCCGCGCCAGAACGGAATCCTGGTCCTTCAGACGCTGCGCGCCTCCGATGAGACAAAGAACACACCGGTAGTCGTGATGTCGAACTTCAGTGAGCCCACCTTGATCAAGCGGGCGATTCAGTTGGGCGCCCTAGAGTACGTCATCAAGACCCAGGTCGACGGCCCGGCGTTGCTCAACGCCGTGCCGCGCTGGATGAACCGCGAGAAAGCGTTCGCGGCAGCATAGCCGGCACTCAATCGGTACGCAGTCCCCTATCGGGTGATGCGCAGCGTTGCGATCTCCCAGGGACGCAGTGGCAACCGCACGACGCCGTCCTTCGGTTTGAGGTTCTCCCGGAGATCGCCGGACAGGGCGGTCCATGCCACAGCGGCGGGACGCAACGCGCACCGAAGGGTCGCCACGCGCGCTTGGTCGGATGCGTTCAACAGTCGAAGGTCGAAACCAGCCGGCCGTGGGATGCACGCGGTCAGCTGGATGCAGTCCGGTTCGAGCTCGATCCCCGGCGCGGGCGTCGTCACCGACGGGCCCCGACCGGGCACAAGTGGGACCAGCATGGCCTCGGCCGCCCGCCAGACCGCACCACGTTCCCAATCGCCGGCATGGAAGAAGAGGCTGTAGCGAAACCGGTGTTCGCCGAGCACCTGGGCGCCCGGGGTCTCGACTGCAGGACCGGCGTGCCCGGTGCGGGTGGTCAGGTCGTCTCGCGAGAGCCAGCCGACCGCGCGTAGGAGCGTGAGCGCCAGCTCCTGTTGCGCGCCGGGCAGCACTTCGTACTCGTGCAAGCCGTCGGTGATCAGGGTCATCCCAACTCGACCATCGCTCACGTCGACGAACGACCACATCGGATAGGTTGGCAGCTCCAGCTCGGGTGACCCGGGGTCGCGTCGGGCTGCCACCACCGGCCTCCGCGTCACGTGGAACGGTGAATCCGCGGCCGATTCTGTCGCCGAAAAGGGCAAGGGAAAATGGACCCGCAGGCGATGATCCGTCGCCCGGTTGATGACCTCCAGCTCGATATCGAGGCGCGGCGTCTCGGCCTCGAGCGAGAGCGCAAGCCGAACCGGCAGCGTGGCCTCGAGGTTGGTGCGCCGCCGGTGGTCCTGGCTGAGCCCGCTGCGGACGACGTAGTCGAACCGCGCCTCGAGGCTGGCGCGAAGCGGACCCGCCCCGCCGATGGTGGCAGTGAAGTTGCGAACCGCCGTCGTCGTGGACGCATTGGCTGCCACCGGCGAAAAGTTGTACTCATCGCCGGCGTCCCCCTCGTCGACCAGGCGGTGGAGCGCGGGGTAGCGCGTCCCCGTGTGCCGGTCGACCACGGTGAACGTCCCATCCGAGCTCAGATCGCATGTTAGGAATGCGTTTTCCAGGTGCATCGAACGGGCGCTGGCCGGGACGCCAGTGTCGCTGCCGCGGAGCGAACCGACTGAGCAGCCGGAAATCATCGATGTCCTGGTCGGCGTGCCCTCGATCTCGACCACACCCTGTCGCGCGAACGGGCTGGGATTCCAGACCTGGCCATCACCGGCCAGTCTCGGAAGAGCCCGCTGGAGAACGCTGCTTGCGAGGGTGAAGGCGTCGGCGCTCCGTTGCCCGGATTCCGCAGCGACGGCGTCGATCCCGGAACCGCACGCAGTGTCGTGGGCAGCGTTCTGCAACAGCAAGGTCCAGGCCTGGTCCAGTGCCCGGGCCACATCGACCCCAGTCAGGGCGGCTAGTGGCTCGGCCACTCGCTCCAGCCTCCGGGTTGCCTGCGCGTAACGCTGTTTCTCGCGAACCCGGACCGAGAGCGTCCCCATCAGCACGTTGGCACGCGCGGAGGATCGTAATTCTCCGCGCCACAGGGGCCACTCCCGCTGCGGCAGCGTGGCGAGGTAATCATCGAGCCGAGCCAGTCGGATCCGCGTCCCGTTCAGACGGCCGCTGGCGGCGCGAACCGCCGCGCTCAACGCCCGCTGGGGGAGGACGTGGTCGTTGCCGTTCATCAAGAGGACCTCGGTGGTTGGATGAAACGGCTCGATCGCCTGGAGCGCGGCGGCGATCCGGGTCGCCAGGGCGTCTGGTTCTGTCGGCAAGTCCACTCCGTGCGAGTAGGAGTTGCCCAGGTAGGCGGTGAGGATTCGACTGCCGTCGGGAGCCTCCCAGATGAAAGCGACGCGATCGATCGCGAGCGGCACACCGCGCCAGACTGCGGCATGCCGAAATCCGAGCTGGCGGTACAGCTGCGGCATCTGGGCGGCGTGGCCGAATGAGTCGGGAAGATAGCCGACGCGCATCGAGCCGCCGTGGGCATCGGCCGAGCCGATCCCCCGCTGCAGGTCGCGGATCAGGGTCTCGCCGGACACCAGGAATTCGTCGGGAAGGGTGTACCACGGTCCGACCTGGATCTGGCCGCGAGCGACGGCGCGCTCGAGTCGCGCCTTTGCCTCGGGGCGGACTTCCAGGTAGTCGTCGATGACGACCGTCTGGCCGTCCATGAGGAAGCGGAAGTCGGGGTCCGCCTCCGTCAGGGCCAGCAGCTCGTCCCAGAGTTCGACGAGTTGCTGGCGAAATGTCGCAAAGGTGGCGTACCACTCGCGGTCCCAATGCGTATGGGGGACGACGTAGACCGTTACCACCGGCTCATTGTGCCGGAGGGAGGGTGATCAGCCGCTGCCGAAAACGAGGGCTCGGCTAGATCCCTCCGTGCCACTTCTGGGAGCCGATGACGTGGACCCAGGTCAGTCCATTGTCCAGGTTGATCGGGTCCCCATTGGCATCCAGGTACACGGCCGGCACATTCGGATCGGGATGGTGCCAGGTGGCGTGGACGACGACGCCGTCGACAAAGATGTCAGCCTTACCATCACCGGTCAGCTCGTAGGCCTCGGTGTAGTAACCGTGGAAACTGTTTGCCGGATTGGTGTCGAGAAACGAATTGACGTACTCGACGATCACCGTCTTGGCGTGAACCCGGCCGGTGCCGACATTGTTGAAGACCCGGCCGTCCTGCGATTTGTAGTACTGCTTGGAGTTGGGATCGTAGCCCCAGACGGCGCCGTGGTCAGGAACGTTGATAGTAGTGGCGGGATCGCCGGCGAAGGTTCCGTCGGCGTGCTTGCCGGCGATGTCGTAGGTCGGCGCCGGCAGATTCTGCTTGGCGGTCCAGGCGGTCGCGTTGGCCCCGCGCATCATGACGTTGTGCGGTGCGTAGCGCGGCGGGTTGGCGCGGAAGAAAACGCCGCCGGCACCGCGGGCGTAGTCATTCACCATGTTCGGGTATTTCCACACCAGACCGAGGATGTAGTCGTTCGCGCCGGAGCAGTAGATCATCCCCCTGTACATCAGCTCCAGCCGGATCGTGATCAGGCGGCAGCTGCGGACCGGACCGACGAGGTCGGGCAATGGGTGCCAGTAAATGACGCTGAGGCGCGGGATCGAACCTTCGCTGATGTACTCATAGACCATGTCCGCCTGCTGCACGCCGTTCTGCGGGCGCGCATCGATGCTGTTCTCAACCTGAATGATCGTGGGCGCTCCAGTGCCGATCCGGGACGGGTCGCCCTGGGACGGCACCTCGATGATCGTCGTGAAGGAGAACTTCCAGTCCGCCGCCAGGGGGTCCTGCTTGCGGTTGACCGCGGTCTGCGGAATCGAAAGCTGATAGGGATGGCTATGCCCAAGCTTTAAATCGAGCTTCGCTGTCTTGCCGTCGCTCGACCAGCTGACCTTCTTACTGTCGAAGGGCTTGCCGTTCACCGCAATCGGCGTTTTCCCTCCGTCCATCGCTTGTGAGAAGCCGATCTGCACGGTGCCCGTAGGCTTCAGGCCCTGTTGGCCGTCGGTCACCTTTTCGTCGTTGACTTTGACGGCGGCGATGCTGGGCGCGGGCTCGGTCTTGAACCGGAAACTGTTGCTCACCCCGCGACCGGACGTGTTCTTCGCATCGTTGATGCTGACACGGTATGAGGTGGCCGCCGCCATTTTCGGCTTGAACTGGAACTCCTTTGCGCTCACCGCCTTGAAGCCAACCAGCACAGCAGGGCTGATGCTGAAGGCATGCTGCACTGAGTCCGCTTTCATGTCCTGGTTGAAACGAAGATCGATGGTGGCAGTTCGCGGGACCGCCTGGTCACCGTCGTTGACATTGGCGTTGACCTCGAGCGGCGTGGTGATGATGCGGATGATGATGGCGGCCACCACCAGCAGAATGGCAATCGGTGCCAGCCACCAACGTTCGCGAAGTGTCTGCGTCCAGGTCATTGATCGCTCCCTATCACGTGAACCCAGGTCAATCCGGTGTTGAGGTCAACCGGGTTGCCGCTGGCATCGTAATAAACCACCGGTAGATCGCGATTGGGATGCTTCCAGGTCACGTGGATCATCCCACCATCCGAATAGATGTCGGCTGTGCCTTCGCCAGCCAGTTCGTAGTACTCCGTGTTATAGGTGCCGTGAACCCCGGTGTTCGCGGGGTTCCGATCGATGTATGAGGTCACTTTCTCGATGATCAGGTTTTTAGCGTGCACCTGTCCGGTGCCGACGTTGGTGAAGGGTAAGCCATCCTGCCACTTCAGGTACTCGCCGCGGTTGGCATCGTAGCGCCATACGGCGCTGTGCTGCTTGATGGTGACGCTGGTCGCCGGAACCGCGCCCGGCAGCGGAACGTCGGGGTGCGCAGCGGCGATGTCGTAACTGAGCGCCGGAAGGTTGGCTCCGGCCGTGTGCGCCGTGATCTGGTCAGGCCGGGCGATCACGTTGTGTGGCGCGTAGCGGTCGGAGGCCCGATACATGTAGGCGTACATGTAGGCATAGTCGTAGACCACATTCGGCCATTTCCAGACCTGCCCGAGCACGTAGTTGTTGGCCCCTGAGCAGTAGATCATGCCGCGGTACATCTGTTCCAACTGGACGGTGATCAAGCGGCAGCTACGCACCGGACCGATCAGGCTCGACGGTGGGTGCCAGTAGATGGCCGAGAGCCGCGGGATGCCGAACTCACTGATGTACTCGTAGATCATGTCCGCCTGCTGCATTCCAGTCTGGGGACGGACCGTTGGCTGCGAGCTGTTCTCGATCTGAATGATGAGGGGCGCGCCGGACGCGCCAATCCGCGCCGGCGAACCGGCCGACGGCACCTGCACCATGGTGGTGAAGCTCAGCTTCCATTCGCCCACCGCGGTGTCCTGCTTGCGGTTGGCCGCGGTCTTTGGCACCAGCACGATGTGGCTTCGACTGTGGCTGAGCGACAGCGGAACGCTCGCCGTCAGGCCCCACTTGTCCCAGCTGATCGTCTTTCCATCCAGCGCAGCACCGTCGAGTAGCAACGGTGTGCGGGCGGCGTCCATGGGCTGCGAGAAGGTGACCTTGAGCGTGCCATGCAGCGCGACCGCCTGCTGGCCATCGGCGAGAGCCGCGTCATTGAAGGTGGCTCCCGTCACCTTGGGTGCCGGCTCGGTATGAAACGCGACGCTGTAGTTCTCGCTCCCGAAGCCGATGCCCTTCCGGGCATTTGAGACCTGGACCCGATAGCCGGTGTCCGGCTCGAGCTGAGCGTGGAATTCGAAGGTGCGCGGATTCTTGACCACCACCGTGTAGGGCACGGAGGGGGTGATGTGGAAGCCCTGCTTCACCGAGGCGACGTCCATGTCGTGGTTGAAGGTCATTACGACCGCCGAATGGCGAACCACCGCACGATCGCCGTCGGCCACACTGGCGCTGACCGCCAGCGGCGCCGTCAACCCGCGCAGCACCAGCCCGGCTCCAACCAGCACCAGGACAATGGGTAGGACCCACCAGCGACGGCGTAACGTCGCTCCCAGCCCGCCAGCGCGGGCGGCTACCTGCGGCATAAGGGCAACCTCGATAGGATCAATTCGACCGGCCGCACAGGCTATTTGACGCACAGTCGGAATTCAACTGCAACGGCTATCCGGCTTATTGAGCGCCCTGCCTATCGATTTTCTAGCCGGACGATCCCCCCTCGCGCCGGGCTACGCCACCATCAACCGCGGAAGCAGCAGCTGCTGTACGTCGAAGAGGACGTCCAGCACCCGTACCGGGTCGCGGGTGACGTTGCGGTTGAGGGCCCGCAGCAACTTACGGCTGAGGGGCCGGACAAACCGCGTGATCTCGTCCATCAGCGGGGCCGGGACCGCCCCGCGCTGATTCTCGATGATGTCTTCGATCGCCAGGAGGAAGTCGTCGACCCGCCGCACCTGCGCCCGCCGGCGAATCTCCTGGTCTCGCCGGTCAGCCGCTGCCTGAAACTCGCGATGTATCTCGTCGATCGCGTCGCTCAGCATCTACTTGCTCCCTTCACTACCGCCAATGCATCGGGTCCATGATCCACGAAAGATGATATACGCACTGTTACATAGTCCATAGGCCGTGTCAAGCGGTTTCACCGAGAGTGCTGGAGCTCAGGCCGTAAGCCCGTTCCCGGATACCTCCTGTAGCGTGTCGAGTTCCCGGACCTGGTTCAGGTCGAGGCCCTGGTTGCCCAACGATTGCAGCAGGTGAAGGACGTATTTGACGCCCGCCAGGTTCACGCCCTTCTGGCGCGTCAGGAACTGGATCACCCGAACTCGGCGGATATCGTCTTCCGAATACCGCCGGCGGTTGGTGGCCGTCCGCTGCGGCTTGATCAGGTTCTCGCTCTCGTAAATCATCAGGGTGCGGGGGTGGAGGTTGAGGATCTCGCTGGCGATGCTGGGCGTGAATACCGCCCGCCCCGGGGCAATCGCCGGTGTGCGCTTTCGCTTTCCCATCTCACCCCCAACGCGGGGCATTCCCCAGCCCGCGCATCGGCATAACTTTATACCAAAGATATCACTTATTGCCTCATGGTGCAAGCTTCGCGTTCCCCAATCGAGCCCGGCCGGGTATGCCGCGTAGAGTTAGATCGAGCGATGCTGGCGATCGAGCAGTACACGCGGCGTCTCCTCAAGGACTTCCATCCGATCGTGGCGGCGAATCGTCCGCCCGTTGACCTGGCGCCCGACGCCGGCGATCGGGAACGCTTCGTTCGGGGGTCCGGCGGACTCGTGACGGGCCTTTCCGGCCTTGCCCAGGCCACCGGCGCGGTGTGGGTGGCATCGGCGCGAGATGGATTCGAAGGTGAGCTCGACCTCGGGAGCGGCGGAGAACCGATGGTGGTCGAAACGTCGGACGGCGCCCGTTTCCAGGTGAGCTGGGTCAATCCACCGCGGCTCGCTTACGACCTCTACTACAACACGATTGCGAACCCGCTGCTCTGGTTTGTCCAGCACTATCTCTGGAATCTGGCCGAAGCGCCGGTGCTCGATGACAGCACACACCAGGCCTGGAACGAGGGCTACCGTCGCGTCAACCAGCTCTTCGCCCAGCAGGTGGTGCGCGAAGCGCGTCGGGGTCGCAAGCGGCCGCTCGTGCTTTCGCACGATTATCACCTGTATCTCGTCCCGCGCCTGGTGCGGCGCGAGCTGGCCGATGCTGTACTGCAGCACTTCGTGCACATCCCCTGGCCCACACCCCAGTACTGGAAGGTGCTGCCGCAGTACATGCGCGACGAGATCATGGACGGCCTGCTGGCGGCCGATATCATCGGCCTGCAGACCTATTCCGATGTGCGGAATTTCTTACTGACGTGCGAGGAGAACATGGGGCTGCCGGTGGACTTCCGGCAACAAACCGCCTTCTACCGCGGCCGGACCGTCTGGGTGCGTCGCTACCCGATTTCGATCGACGTTCGCGAGTTCGAGCGCAGCGCGGCCAGCCCGGGAGTCGAACGTGCCGAGCGCGAAATCCTACGCTGGCGCCCGGAGCAGCTGATCTACCGGGTCGACCGCATGGATTTATCGAAGAACATCGTGCGTGGCTTCTTCGCCTACGAGCGGTTGCTGCAAGCCCATCCCGAGTGGCGCCGTCGGGTCATCTTCTGGGCGATGCTGCAGAAGACGCGCCAGAATGTGCCGGAGTATCGGGAGTACGCCCGCCAGGTGGTCCAGGTTGCCAGGGTGATCAATAGCCGCTTGTCGTCCGATGATTGGCAGCCCATCCGGCTCGAGCTTCGCGAGGATATGAACCGGGCGGTGGCCGGATACAAACAGTTCGACGTGCTGCTGGTCAATCCCATCTACGACGGCATGAACCTGGTGGCGAAAGAGGGGATCACCGTGAACCGTCGGGGCGGGGCGCTGGTGCTCTCCGAGAATGTCGGCACCCACGAGGAGCTGGGTGAGTGGGCCATCACGATCAATCCATTCGATGTGGACGCGACCGCGCAAGCGCTGCACCACGCCTTGCTGATGGACCCGGTGGAACGCCACGCCCGCGCCGAGAAGATGCGCGCCGTCGTGCAGCAGAATGATGTGGCCCGCTGGATCTCGGCGCAGTTGCAAGACATCCGCGACCTGGTGGAGCCGCTGGCGGCGCGCCGGCCCGAACCCGCCCGCGAGGAAACGCTCCCCGTCGGACGCGAGGGTACGCCCTAGCGGCTCAGGCCCAGAGGTGGCGAGCGCCGGCAAGCTCCGGAAATTCGCTCTCCGGGATCTGCAGGCGGCTCTGGACTGCCGCCTCCATCAAGGAAAAGATGACCTTGACGCCGGCAAGGTTGATGCCGTGGACGGTCGTCAACTCGCGAATCAGTCGAATCCGCTCGATGTCGCGGCGCGAGTAGCGCCGCCGCTGCGTCGGGGTCCGTTCCGGGGCGATGAGATTCTCGCTTTCGTAGACGAAAAGCGTCCGGGGCTCGATGTCGAACATATCGGAGACTTCGCTGGACTTATGCGGCATTGCCAAATGCGGCCCTCCCGGATGGAAAGCTGTAAACAATTATAGCCAACATATCAGGATTT
Source organism: Chloroflexota bacterium (assembly GCA_005889225.1). Taxonomy (GTDB): domain Bacteria; phylum Chloroflexota; class Dormibacteria; order CF-121; family CF-121; genus CF-13. Next base: position 11,514 of record VBEW01000061.1, read on the forward strand.
GTGATAAACGGCGGAAGCCGCCTTCGTTTGCGTCAATTGTGGCGTCGCTGTGCGCAGCGTGACGGATCGGAAAACGCTAGCCATTGGCTGTACGGGGGCGTATCACCTTAGCCGTCGGGAGGCTCGCTTGAACGTGCTCGAGCTTGCCGCTAGTGTCACGGCCGAACGGCGCCGTCGCCGCTCTTTGGAGCATGTCGCGCATCTTACGGCAAGTCACGGCGTTTGGAGGGAGGGTTGTGCTGGGAGTGATGCTTTTCGCTCTCCTCACGCCCCCGTTTGGCTTACGCGCCTATCTCGAGGCGCGCGCGCAAGAGCGGGCACAGGCCGCCCACGTGATGGTCAGCTTTGGCCGGCCGGCCGCGGCGATCGTCAAGGTGCCGGTGACGGCTCGCCCATTCGCCCAGGCGCCACGCTCGCCGCTGGACGGCGTCAAGGGCAAGGGCTCCTGGCTGATGATCTTCAACGGCGACTGGAATGACCCCGATGCCGACCGGGCTGCCGCAATCGTCGATGCCGCTGTCCGGGCCGATCTCAGCCACCTCTATATAAGGATTGCCGACTCCCGATACCACTTCTATGGCACGTCGGCCCTTCAGGACCTTCTCCCGATCGCGCATCAGCACGGCCTGAGCATCATCGGCTGGATCGAACCGATGCTCGACGACCCGAACAGCGATGCCGCCGATGCCCTGGCGGCGGCGCAGTTCGAAGAGCAGGGCCAGCGGTTGGATGGCCTGGCATTGACGGTCGAGGGCAACCGCACATCTGATCCCAATGTCGGCCAGTATCTGGCGGGGATCCGCGGCGGCATCCAGGGCATGAACGGCCTCGGTGATCGCTATCTGCTGATCGCCAGCACGCTGCCCACCCCTTACGACCACCCGGGCTATGCCTATGCGACCATGTCGCGCTACTGTCAGGTCTTTGCCCCGATGGTGTACTGGCGAGCGACCGGCCTGCCTCAGTACAGCGGCGCCGGCGGTGCCCGCGCTTACGTCGACCAGGTGTTCGCACAGTTCCGTGATCCGGGTGTCAACCCATTCAAGCGCCCGCTGACCATCACGGCGCAGGCCTACGATGCCGCGCCCGAATACGGCACGCCGGGCGCCCCTCCCGGCGATGAGATCGTCACCTCGATGGATGAGACGCGCGCCCAGGGCGGGCTCAGCTGGTCGTATTACCGGCTGGCCAACGCGGACAACGGGGTAACGGGCGAAGAGCAACAGGCGATCACCGCCTACCCGTTCTGGCAACGCGATCGCGCGGGCGGCATCGCGAGCAAGGCCCTGATCGCGCTACCTGACCAGCCGGTCGCCTATTAAGGAGAGGGGTTGAGGAACCAATGAAAAGGCCTGTTCGCCGTCTATCTGCCTTAAGGGGGCTGCGTCGTAAATGGATGCTCGTGCCCCCGCTCGTGGCGCTCGCCCTTCTCGTTACCGGCGGTCTTTGGTTCATCGGACACGCCGGCGCGAATTCCATCTGGAACCAGCCCAGCGTCCCGATCAGCGATGTGCTCGACCGCGTCGACCGTGGCGAGATCCTGGGCGCCAGCATCAGCGGTCAGCGTATCCTCTTGACGGACAGGGCCGGCCACCAGTCGTGGACGATCGAAAAAGAATCGTCGATGGGCACGACCGAGCAGTACCTGCGGAATCACAACGTCAAGGTCGCGGTTCAGTCCACTGACGACACCTCGTTCGCTGCCGTGCTGCCGAACCTACTCGGACTGCTGCTTCTGCTGGCGCTGCTGTTCATCTTGTTGAGGCGGTCCAACCTCCTCGGCAACCCGATGGGCGCGATGACGAAGCACCTCGCCCAGGCCCGTCTTGGCGACGCCGAGCCCGTCACCTTCTCCCAGGTGGTTGGTGTCGACGAAGCCAAGCACGAGCTGGAGGAGGTTGTTGAATTCCTCAAAGCCCCGAGCAGTTTCGGGAAGCTTGGTGCGCGCATGCCGCGCGGCATCCTGCTGGTCGGTCCGCCAGGCACCGGCAAGACGCTTCTCTCGCGAGCCGTGGCCGGCGAGGCGAAAGTCCCGTATTTCTCCTTGAGCGGCTCAGATTTCGTCGAGATGTTCGTCGGCGTGGGCGCCGCGCGCGTGCGCGACCTCTTCCGGCACGCGAAGAAGAGCGCTCCCTGCCTCGTGTTCCTCGACGAAATCGATGCGCTCGGGCGCCGGCGTGGCGGTTCGCAGATCCGCACCAATGAAGAGCGTGAGCAAACCCTCAACCAGTTGCTTGTGGAGATGGATGGATTCAACACCGACTGCGCCGTGGTGGTGATCGCCGCCACGAACCGTCCTGACGTTCTCGATCCCGCGCTGCTTCGTTCAGGCCGCTTCGATCGACGGGTCGCAATCGACGCCCCCGACCTCAACGGCCGTCGCGCGATCCTCAACCTCTACGCGGCCCACAAGCCGCTGGCCGAGAACATCGACCTCGACGTGGTCGCCAGGCAGACCCCGGGTTTCACCGGCGCCGACCTGGCGAACCTCCTGAACGAAGCGGCCATTCTCGCCGCCCGCAACAAAAAACTCGCCATCGGAAGGCAGGAGCTGGACGAAGCCAGTCTGCGGGTGATGGCCGGACCCGAAAAGCGCAGCCGGATGATCACCCCGGAGGAGAAGTCGATCATCGCCTACCACGAGGTCGGCCACGCGCTGGTGATGAAATCGATTGCAACCAGCGACCCGGTGCACAAGGTCTCGGTGGTTTCGCGCGGCCAGGCCCTGGGCGTCACCATCCAGCTGCCGCTCAAGGACCGCTACCTGACCTCGAAGTCTGAGCTGATGGCTCGCATGGCGGCGGCGATGGGTGGCCGGGCCGCCGAGGAGATCATTTTTGGCGATGTCACGACCGGCGCGAAGCAAGACATCGAACAGGCCACGACCATCGCCCGCCAGATGGTCTGCGAGTTTGGAATGAGCGAACGGCTTGGGCTGGTGACCTTGCACCGCCGGGGCGAGGGAGACAGCCTATTCTTCTCCGAGTTGACGGCCGCCGATGTCGACGGGGAGGTGAAGGCGCTGACCGATGCGGCCTATCGCCAGGCCTACGAGATCTGCCGGGCGCGCCGGCCGACGCTGGTGCGGATTGCCGAGCATTTGCAGGTGGTGGAAACCATCGACGGCGATGAGCTCGACCGGCTTCTCCTGGAGGAAGCGGTGCCGGTCGCGGCCACCGTGCCAAAAGGCGAGGAGTCGGGTGTGGCAACGCGGATCGCGGCTGCGGAAGCCCATGACTGGGAGGACTCGTCTCCCGGTTTGGCCGGCGATAGCGAGGCCGGGCCGCCAATCGCCGCGACCTAGATAATCTCTTCGTACAGGTCGTAGACCTGCCTGAGATCGTCGGGGGGTTTCACCCCACCGCGCTTGAGCGACTCTAGCAGCATCAGAATGTATTTGACCCCGGCGAGGTTAACCCCCTTCTCACGGGTCAGCTGCTGGATGACCTGCAACTTGCGCACGTTGCGCTGCGAGTAGCGCCGCCGGTTCGTGGCCGTTCGGTACGGTTCGATCAGCCCCAGGTCCTCGTACATCATCAAGGTGCGCGGGTGGGTTTCGAGGATCTCTGAGGCGACACTGATGGTGTAGAGGGGCTTGTCGAGGTCAAATGCCCCGGCGATGCGCGGGTCGCGGTTCGGGACCAACGCTATTCCTTGACCCAATCCTGCACGCCGCGGCTGAGGCTCGCGGGCGTGGTCTCGGACTTGATGAGGTAATCGAGCGCACCCAGCTTCAAACCGCGGTCGACCAACTCCTTTTCGCCGTAGTTGGAAAGGATGATCACCGGGATGTTCTTGGTCACGGTATCCGAGCGCAGATTTTCCAGAACGGCAAAGCCATCCATCTTGGGAAGCCGGATGTCGAGAAACACGATGTCCGGCACCTGGTTCTTGGCGTGGTCGAGGCCTTCCTCGCCGGACTTGGCTACGGTAACCCGATAGCCGTCGAGCTCGAGCTTGAGCTTGTACATCTCGGCGACGGCCGGGTCGTCTTCGATGAAGAGGACGTTGACGTCCTCATCGA
>VBEW01000191.1:0-2524 GCA_005889225.1 Chloroflexota bacterium
AGCTACAGCGGCGACGCCACTCACTTGGCCAGTACCGATATCACGACGGTGACCGTGACCCCAGGCCAGCCGGCGTTCGTTACGCTCGACCCCGCAACCGGTACTGACGCCGTCGGCACGCAGCACTGCGTCACTGCCACGGTGACCGACGCGTTCGGAAATCCCATACCTGGGATCACCGTCCGGTTCTCGGTCACCGGTGTCAATAGGGCGAGCGGGTCCGGGACGACGAACGACGATGGGCAGACCACGTTCTGCTACAAGGGCCTGCTGTTTGGTGTCGACACGATCAGGGCATTCGCCGACACCAACAACAACGGGATGCAGGATGCCGGTGAACCCTTCGCCGAGGCGACGGAGACATGGCTAGTGCCCGTCAGCACCCCTGGCTGCGACGTGACGATAACCAACGGCGGCTGGATCATCGCAGACAACGGAGACAAAGCAACCTTCGGGGGCGTGGCTCACGTCCCGGAGACGGGGCCGCCCTATGGTCAAGAGGCGTATTCGGACCACGGTCCGGCGGTGAAGTTCAACTTGAACGCGATCAGCATCCTCGTTGTCGTCTGCAACAATGACCTGCCGCTTGCCGACATCTATGGAAAGGCCACCATCGATGGTGCCGGCTCCTTCATCTTCAGAATCGAGGTGCAGGACCTGCACGCGCTGGGGCTGACTGACACATATTGGCTCCTTCTGAGTAATGGCTACGACTCGGGATCCCATGCGCTCGGCGGCGGAAATGTGCAAATACACAAGAGCTAGGCGTAGTTCCGTCGTATAGCGCGCGGAGAATCAGGAACCTGGCCGGGCGATCCGGAGATGCCTGAAGGCCACGCCTGTGAATGCGGGCGGCGCTGGGTGTATCAACCGGCACGTTGGGAGCCGCTGCTGACTCTCCAGGAATTGCAGCGGCAGCAAGCGGCGGGCGACTTTCTCCAGGGGATCATTCCGCGATTTCGACCCAATCCCGCTTCAAAGCCCGCCGCCGACGGCGTGATCGTGCCATTGCCCGGCGCCGATCCCGCCCCCGATAGGGGCGCGGTCCTCAGGCGACCCGACGGCCCAGCAGCTTCCTGAAGAGCGCCTCGCGCCGGCCTATCGCATCGCAAAGCAGGCACCTGGCGTACCAATGGCCGGGCTGCTCATCGACCTGTCCGGCGGTTAGGTGACCGCAGGTCCAGGTAGGCGCGGACGTCGGTATGGGCAACTGTCCGGCCTGGCCATGCTGAACCTAGCGAGCTGAATCCAACCTTTCCAGCTCAGGCATACCTCGCTCGAAGGCCTCCGGCAATAGGACGACGGGCCCAGCGGTCCCGGGAAGATCGCCCATACATATATATAAGGATGCGTCGAACCCCCAATGCCGGGCCTGTAGCATTCCTCAGGACATGTCCAAGCCGACTGGCGTCGAATCCGTTCGCGATTGGCAATTCGCCGTGCCGATCGCGCTGATCGGCCTTGGTTCCGGTGTCGCCCTCTGGCTGCTGACCACCCTGCTCAGCCGGTCCACCATCTCCGGCAACGGCTGGTCGCTCGCCGGTAACGGCTCCCTGATCGTTCCCTTCGGTCTCGGGCCCGCCATCGTGGCGGCCGGCTGGACGGCCATCATTCTGCGGATGCGCGGCCATCCGCGCTGGCTTCAGCTGGGGTTCGCCAGCGGACTGATCGCCCTGGTGCTCGTCCTGGGCAGCGCGCTATCCCTCGTCGCCTTCGGGCCGGGCCATCGGGACGCCGGCGCGACTGGGGCGCTGCTTTTTGGCTTCCTGCTCTACGGCTGGCTGCTGGCCTGCTCGATCGTGGCTGTCCTGATCCCGGCACCCGATCCGGCTCGCAAGGACATTCCTAGCTGGTCGATCGTCGCTATCGTCCTGCTTCCCGCCACCCTGATCGCCGGCTGCGAGGCAGGAACGACGTTCCTCCCGACCTGACCGCGCGATACTCGTCTAGATCCCGTCGGCCCTAAAAGCCGTCGGTGGACCAGTGCGGCCGATCGGTGTGGTGTTTGACCACGGAGAAGAGATGCTCGCCGACGAACCAGAGCGCCTCATTGTGCTCTGCCTTGGCGACGCCAATTGGATACTCCTTTTTGTCAATCGTGGGCACCTCGGGCAAACGGGTGATGTTGATGTCGACGGCGTGCCCCTCCGTATGCCGCGACTTCAGAGCAGCCTGGTGCGCCATGCCGAAGGCCGCCGCCATCGCGAGCGCGGCTTTCCGGGTTGACTTATCGTCTCCATGGTCCCAGACAATGTCGATGTTGTAAGGGTTCTTGATCGAGGCAATCTTCGAGTACTTCGTCCACCCCTTTCCGATGTACCAGGCCCAGTGCATCAGCCAGGCGCGCTCCGGCGGGCGGTAGGTCGCGTTGATATTGACCAGGGCGTGGTTCGCCCTGAGCATGGCGATGAACGATGTGATGTTGCCCTTGAATGGGTCGACCAGGGTGTCCATGCTCTTACTCCCCAGGTATTCCTTGACGCCCGCCCAGTGCGGGCCGCTGAGGCGCGTGTCATCCGCCGGC
>VBEW01000191.1:2593-6604 GCA_005889225.1 Chloroflexota bacterium
GCGGCATTGAAGAACCGTTCCGGGAGTCCCGGCGGATTGTATTCCCAGTGCCAGGGCTCGTTGCCGTAGGGGTACCAGCCGTAAGCTTCGCCACGCAACATCATCCACTTATGGGCGGGGGCGGAGCGCATGTCGGCAACGTTCTGCATCGGTGTGGTCGTCGTCTCGAGGAACTTTTGCTTGCCAGCCGACATTTGAAGATCCGCCGCCAGCCCCAGTGAGTGAGACGAGAAGGCGGCCTGCGCTATCCGCTGCTTGCGTTTCTTGGCCATCGCCTCCGCGATCGCGTGGGGCCGGTAATCGGTGTATCTGCTCTCCGCGATGTGGATCTTCACGCCGTCCGCCTTGGCGGCCTCCCGCATCTTTGCGAACGACTCCCCCGCCTCCTCATAGAGGCGTTTCCCCGGCTCGCCTGGAACGGCCACGGCGTGCTCGTCGATATACTGCCAGCGCTCCGGGGTCGCGTCCTTCTTCAGCAGCACGGCCGTTGGTTCCGAGTTCGGCCGGCGCTCGGCTCTCACGGTAGTCATCTCCCGAGCCATCGCACCCGCCTCGTCCTGGTGCGGGCCCTCGTTTCCCGGGTAGTCACCCTTCTCCCAGGCGAAGTCGCGCCAGTGCTTGGCGCGATCCGGCGGCAGCAGGTCGAGCGCCGAACGTGAGGGGTCGAGGATGAACTGGAGTTCGATCAGGCGCACCAGCCCGGCCGCCTGCTGCTGCGCCGCGGCGATCCTGCCCGCTCCTTCCGGCACAGCGGCGACCATCGTCTGCGCCTTGAGGAATTGCTCGGCAACCGCAGCGTTCTTGCTCCGATTCGTCAGGGCCGTCCGCACGTCTTCCTGGTGAAGCAGCGTTCCGCCGGCTGGCCGGGCTGAGCCCTTACCGGCACGGCCGAGCGCCACTGCCGACGCCACCAGAAGCTCGTCTGGACTGCCGTTGTGGGTCGGTGCACTTGCGCCCGCTGGAGCCGCGCGTCCGTGGGCTGCACCCGCCGCGTGCGCGGCCGCGGGTTTGGGCAGCATCTCAATCGCCTTGAGCAGGTTCTCCTGGTCCGCACCACCCTGCTTGCCGATCATCACGTTGTGAACCACGCCCTTGCCCGAGGGCTGGACCTGGTAATTCGCCCTCCAGCTCTGCTGCACTGTGGGGGGCAGTGCCTTGACTGCGGCGGTACCGAACCATCCTTCCAGGAGTGGGTCGCGCAAGTGCTCATAGTTCTCCTTGCAGCCGCCCCGCTCCGTGTAAATGCCCCGGAAACGGAACCCCTTGTCGCTGAGGTAGGGCTCCTGCTTGGAGGGATCCGCCAGCAGCTGGCTGAGGTCATGCTCCAGTCGCTGCTGGAGTAAATCCCAAACCGGTCCGAGCCAGTTTTTCGGCCCCGGCGGCTTTTTGTAATTTCCGTAGATGGCGTCGAAGAGGAAGAGGCCCTCGAAATCGCTCGTCGGCAGCAGGCTGCCGGTAGCACCTCCTGGAATCTTCTCGCCGGCCGCCTTCGCCTTCGAGCCCGCGACCATCTGGGTGATCCCAAGGCCGGCCCCGCTCCAGCCCGAAAGCGTGACCCGTCCGGGGGTCGTGCCGCCCAGCTCCTTCAAACCGAGACCGAAGACGTCGTTGACGTAGGCGTCGACATTGACTCCGAGCTGCCCGCCGGGCCCGAATTGGGAGAAGAACGCGCCCTGGGGAAGGATGCCAATCATCGGCCAACCCGCTTTGCTCGCGGCGAGCAGCTGCTGCTCAATCCGGTCGTAGAGGATGTCTCGAGGCGGTGCCGGCTTCCCCTTGCCGTGCTTGGCCTGCCGATATCCGATCGTATGGCCGTGGAGATGGAACAGGACGTCCACCGGCCCCCGCGCGAGTCCCTGGGGCACGATCACGATCGCCTGGCCGCCATCCTTACTGCCGACGGATTCGCCCGTCACCGACGACACGGCCACCCGGTACTTCTCTCCGGGCTTACTGGGTTTCCAATCCTTGGGCTGATGGATGTTGGGATCAGAGTCTCCGCCCTCTTCTCCTTTCACTGACCCGGCCTGGCCGGCGGCGATGCCGCCCACCGGGATTCGGAGCACCCCTTCGTCACCGGGCGCACCCTTCTTGCCTTCCGCGGTTATCGTCTCCGCGCCCTTGTTCCAGGAGTCGTCGTCCGCGCCCTGCCAGCCGAGGGTGACCCGCTGCACGCTGGCGCGCGGCGGCGTTCCGATGAGGTCTGCAACGGCTCGATTTCCCGCCAGGCGCTGAAGCTGGAGCAGCATCGACATCGGCAGGCGATCCCTCGAGGGCGGCTGGAACGCCAGACCGCGCCCGGCCGATTGGGCTGCTCCGTCCTTGAGGCGCGCGTGAGCCAACGGCATGGCCAGGCTCAGGAATACGGCGGAAGGCGACGCCAGAATAGAGGCTGGTGGCTAGCCTTTCGCGCACTTGCCCATGCCTGTTTGGGCAACCGGGGCCTATTGGTAGGTCGTCGCCGTGATTAGGAGGTCGTAACCATACGTGTCGATCCGCACCTTGGCGTAATGGCCACTGCGCGTCTTGACTGCGATCACGGTCCCAGGCGTCAGCTGGTTGAACCGGGTCAGGTCGTTGAAGGTGGGAAGACTGCCGGAGATCGGTGTACTGCGGTAGGCCTGCGACTTAAGGGCCTCGAGGGTGACCGCGTTGTAGTCAACCCGGCCCATGACGGCGACGGTGGCCCCGCTGCGGGGAACCAGCCGCCTGGTGACACTGTCAACCTGCTCCCACCACAGATCACCCATTGGCGCCTGCGCACAGCTCTCCAGGTCGAAGATATACGTCCCTTGCAGCTTGCGCTGCCCGGTGCAGAGCACGACCTGGAGCACTGTGACGGTTGGCGCCACCGTAACCGTGGGCGTGGCTGTCGGAGTCGCAGTCGCCTTCGGGGCGGTGGTCGGCACGGTGGTCGACCCGCCCGTTACAGGGTTGCTCGTCCGCCCGGCGACTAGCTGCATCAGTGGGTCGCGTTCGATGGCAGCCGCGGCAACCAGACCAAGGAGAAGCACACCGAGCAGGACGGGTACCAGAGGGAACTTGCGCCGCGCCGGTCGAGCGACGGCCTCTTGCAGCATCGTCGCGTCGGTCGTAACCGGTGCCAGCCCGGCGGCTGTAAGTTGCACCTTGAACGCATGCGGCTGCGGTGGGCCGTCGTAGAAGGTTGCCCTGGGCTGCGCGACAAGCTGGACATACGCCGATTCCCCAGGCGCAACCACCACGCTCGGCTTGTCGAAGTTGAACGTGAGCAGGTCATCGGGGTCGATTCCCTCGAGGCTCGCCTGGAGTGGCGTGTTGCCCTGGTTTGCGACAGTGATTCGGTGGCTGGCCGATGTGCCGCCGCGGGAGGTCCGGGGCACAATCGCCAGGGTCGGCTGCTGGAAGGGCGCCACGTCGACCGCGCCATCCTGGTAAGCCGAGACGCTGGCCGATGCTTTCGACTGCACCAGGATCGAGAACGGCTTGCGCCCAGCCGGCTCCTGGGGGGAGCGCACCGGCCGGAACCGGATCTTCGCTTGCCCCTCCCCGTCGGGGAACAGTGAGATGGTAGGCGGCTCTGCGAGGGTCCATCGAGACGGTTCGCCGACGACCTTGATCTCGTACTGATCGACGATCTGACTCTTGTTCCGAACCCGGACCTCAACCGTCATCTCCGATCCGGGCGCCACCGCAAAACTGGCCGGAGAGACCGTTAGCAGAACCCCGCCGGGAAGGGGCGCGACCTTCCTGTCTGTGTAGCCGACGAAGGTACCGCACGGCTTAGGGTTCTGGCAGAACTCGGTCCCCTCCGGGTTCAGGTACCCGCACTTCGGGCATTCGATCACTGCATCTCCCTCCCTTCGGGCCGGATCTCCGGCCAGCTGCTCAGGCCCAAAGTGTGGCCTCCGGGAGATCGCCAGTCAAGCCCCGCCGCCGCGCACATATATGTATATAGGTATCGCCCGCTCGCGCCGGAGACCACGCCGGTTCGCGTTAAACGACTATGCCGATCAGCCTGGTGCAGCAGGG
>VBEW01000187.1 GCA_005889225.1 Chloroflexota bacterium
GGCAACGAGCGCGCCGAAGAGAATGCACTTGATCTCGCCGCCGAACAGGTCGACCAGCGTGCCCTGGGTAAAGAAGCTGGCCAGGAAGGCGCCCGGGTTCACGCCCACCACCGCCACCGCGATGAAAAAACCGGACAGCGTGGTGAAGACGATCATCGGGACGTTGTAGAGCGCCGTCATCACCATCAGTGCCAGCGCCCGCGGCACGACGATGAAGAGGACGTTGGAGAGCCCCATCACGCTCAGCGCCTCGAGCTCCTGGCGAACCTGGCGGGCCCCCAGGTCGGCGACGATCGCGGTACCGCTGACCGCCGCGACCATCAGCCCGGTGGCCACCGGCGAGAATTCCCGGATGTTCGCCATCACGGTGAAGCCGCCCAGCCGGTACTCGCTGCTGGCAGCTTTGAAGAAGTGGCCCGCCTCCAGGGAAACGATGATGCCCCATCCCACCCCGGTGAGCAGCAGGGGGATGAAGTTCGCCGTCAGGATGAAGCGGCATTGATCGAAGAACTCTTTCCAGTAGAAAGGCCGCCGCGCAGCCCCGCGCAACGCTTCCCAGAACAGCAGGCTCAACTCGCCGACGTTGTTCACGGAGCGTCGTGTCCGCTCGATCATGCTGCCACTCCCCCGGGATCCTCCATCGGCCACCATACGGGTGGCCGCTCACCCATCCTTACAGTATTGTATACGTCTTTCCCCACAATGCCTTGACAGCTGATATCGGTACAGGCATGCGGGATGGGCGTCCCTGTCACTTTTGGCGCCCCGGCGGTGCGTACGGGCTGGATGCTGCAGCTCGATGCCTGGCGCCGCTCCTTTTACCCCGCCCCGTTGGGCGCAATTAGGCACCGCGTGGCGGATCCGTTCGAACGACTGTTCGTGCAGGAGTATCCAAAGGTCGTTGCCATCGCCTACCGGGTGCTTGCCGATCGGACGGCGGCGGAGGATGTTGCCCAGGAGGTCTTCCTCAAGTTCCACCGGAGTCTCTCCCCCGACTCCGAGCGGGCCTCAGGGTGGTTGCATGCCGCTGCCGTCCACTCGGCGCTCAACGTGATTCGCGGCGAGCGGCGGCGCGCGCAGCGGGAGTCAGCGCATGCGCTCGACCCGGTCCAAACCTCCATCGCGAACCCGGAGAAGGTGATCGAGGAGGCGGAAGGACGGCGCGAGGTTCGGCGGGCGCTTCGCCAGCTTCCTTCGCGCACGGCGGCGCTTCTGATGCTTCGCCACAGCGGCTTGAGTTACGCGGAAGTCGCCACCGCGCTCGGGATCAAGGTTGGAAACGTGGGAACGCTGCTGCGCCGGGCGGAAGACGCCCTGCGCAAGGAGGTCAATCGTGCGACATCTGAGTGATGGGATACTGCGACGGATTTACGATGAGCCGCTGGCGCTGACGGCGAGCGACCAGGCACACTACGACACCTGTGCCGACTGCGAGACGCGCTTTCAGGCGATCGCCAACACCGCCCGGGCGACCAGCGCCCTGCTGGATCTGCCCGCCTTCACGCCGGAACCTGTCGGCGCCTTTCGGGTCCTGCGGGCTCGCATCCAGCGCGAGGAAGCCGCCCGGCCGCCTCGTTGGTACGAGCGCTGGCTGAACCAGTCGTCGCCGCGCTGGCGACCGATGGCCACGCCGGCGATCGCCGTGCTGCTGGCCGCGACCCTGCTAACCGGGCTGGCAGTGAGCGGCGCAGCCCAAAGCCTCTTCCGGATCTTTGAACCACACTCGTTTGCGGCTGTCCAGGTCTCGCCCTCGGATTTCGCCGGAAGGGCGGTGCTTCTCGACTACGGCAAGGTGGAGTGGCAGCCGGAGGCGCCGAAGCCGCAGCTGGTGAGCGATGCGGCGGCCGCCCATTCACTGTCAGGTCTTCCTGTGCTGCTGCCGGCGTCGCTACCCCAAGGAGTTTCCGGCCCGGTGAGCTTTGGCGTAGTTTCGCACGCGACTGGATCGCTGACCTTCGATGCGGAACGGCTACGCGCCTCGGCGGCGCAGAAGGGCGTAACCGTCAAACCGATGCCCTCAACGATCAACGGCAGTACCCTGATCGTGAACGGCGGCCCGGCGTTGATCGAGGTGTGGGGGCTGTCCGGCGAGGCTCAGATGCCGACTCTCGTCATCGCACAGACCCGGATTCCGACTGTCGATTCCACGGGCGCGACCGCGGCGCAGCTGGAGGACTACCTGCTGTCGCAGCCGGGTGTGCCGCCGGAGATCGCGGCTCAACTACGGGCCATCAAAGATCCGGCGTCCACGCTTCCCGTCCCGATTCCAAAGGGGCTGGCAACCACCGAACCGGTGCAGGTCAACGGCGTGTCGGGGCTGATGATCAAAGCCACCATCGCGGCGGGCGTGGTGTGGGAGAAGAATGGCGTAATCTACGCCGTCGGAGGCCAGCTCACTCCCGACCAGGTGCTCGCCATTGCAACAACCCTCCGCTGATCGCAGCCTGAATCGCATGGAGGCGGCCGACGCCGCCTCCATGGCCGTTCACACCCAGGACCTGGCCAAGCGTTACGGGAAGACGGTGGCGCTCAGCGGCCTGACCATGAGCGTTCGGCGGGCGGAGGTCTTTGGATTCCTGGGGCCGAACGGCGCGGGCAAGACGACGGCGGTCAAGCTGCTGGTCGGGCTGGCCCGGGCAACCGCCGGCCAGGCATGGGTCCTGGGTGCGCCGGTCGGTGACCTGAAAACCCGCCGGCGCCTGGGTTACCTGCCGGAGCTGTTTCGTTACCAGGGGTGGATGAAGGCGAGCGAGGTGCTGAGCCTTCATTGCGAGCTGGCCGACCTGCCTCGTGCTGGGTGGAAGTCGGAGATTGCCGGCGCGCTCGAGACGGTTGGTCTCAGCGAACGTGGCGGCGATCGGGTGGAAGGTTTTTCGAAGGGCATGCAGCAGCGACTGGGCCTGGGCGTCGCCTTACTCGGGCGTCCCGATCTCGTGCTGCTGGACGAACCGACCTCGGCGCTGGATCCGGTCGGACGGCATGACGTACGGGAGATCATTCGAAAGCTGAAAGACAGGGGCACCGCGGTGTTCCTCAACTCCCACCTGCTGAGTGAGGTGGAGCAGGTCTGCGATCGGTTGGCGGTCGTCGACCGAGGCCGCGTGATCGCCACCGGAACGATGTCGCAGATCCTCGGACAGGACGGAGCGGTTCGGGTCCGAGTGACCGGGCTGCCGCCGGAAGGGCGTGCCTCTCTGGGCTCCTACGGAAGTCTCGAGGACGAAGGTGAGTGGCTGACCTTCCGCGGTCTCTCGCAGGACCGCGTTCCCGAGCTGGTGAGTGACATCGTGAACCAGGGTGGTCGGGTTTATGCGGTCGAGCCGCGCCATGAAACGCTGGAGGATCGGTTCCTGCAGCTGCTCAAGGAGCAGGACCGCTGATGCACATGCTGACGATCGCCCGGCTGACCGTCCTCGAAGCGTCGCGCCGAAAGTTGCTGCTTGCCCTGGCCCTGCTGACCCTGGTGGTGATCGTCTTGACCAGCTGGGGGTTCAGCCGGCTACCGACCATGAATGGGGTTACCCCGGCCGAGGTCCGGGTTGCGGCATCGCAACTCACGATCCTGGTCGCGTTCATGTTCAGCGGCGTGCTGGCGCTCGGCTCCACGCTGGTGGCGGCGCCCAGCATCGCCAGTGACATCGAGTCAGGGATCGCGCTCGCGATCCTGCCCCGGCCGATCCGGCGGAGCGAAGTTCTCATTGGGAAGTGGCTGGGGCTGGCGGTGCTGATCGCGCTCTACGCCGTCCTGAGCGGCCTGCTCGAGATGCTCGGCATCCAGTGGGCCACGGCCTATCTCCCACCAAACCCAGCTACCGCAATCGCGTTCGTCGCGGCCGAAGGAATCGTGCTGATGACGCTCGCCTTGCTGCTGAGCACTCGGCTGGCGCCGATGACCGGCGGAGTGATCGCGCTCGTGCTCTTCTTCGTCGGCTGGATCGGTGGCATCGCCCTGGGCATCGGTCAGGCGTTCCAGAACAGCACCATCATCAATATCGGCGTCGGCAGCCGGCTGCTGATCCCGACGGACGGCCTCTGGCACGGCGCGATCTTCTACCTCGAGCCATCCGACTTCCTGGCCGCCGCCCGGGCCGCCGGGCGGGTGCGGGCGGGCAACCCCTTCTTTGCCGACGCGGCTCTCCCCGTCCCCTATCTCCTCTGGATCGTCGCCTGGATCCTGATCCTGCTCGTCCTGGCGAACTGGAGCTTTGCCAGGCGAGACCTGTAGCGGCGGGTCAGCCTTCGGGTGCGCGAACCACCCGGAGCGTCGAGGCCTGCACCAGGAGAGCGATCAGCGTCGCCAACGCGAAGCTCGCACCGATCCCAAAGCGGTCGAGG
>VBEW01000188.1 GCA_005889225.1 Chloroflexota bacterium
AAATCGGCTCAGATTCTGGTTGATTTGCAGATTGAACGTCGGATTGACCACGAACCCCTCGTCGGCGATTTGGATCGCCGGTTTGAGGAGCGTGGCAAATGGCCGCGTGCCAAACCTTTCGGCGGCTACCTTCCATGCCTCCAGGGTCCCGGGCACGCCGACGCCGAGGCCGCTCGTAACGAGTTCGGGAAACGGGACCGGCTTCCCGGTCGCCGGATCGATGAAGACATCCGCACGGAACGCTTCGGGCGCGGTCTCGCGCGAGTCGATCGTGCTGACTCGGTGATGGCGGGCGTCGTAGATCACCATGAAGCCACCGCCGCCAATACCGGAGGAAAAGGGCTCGGCCACACCAAGCACGGCGGCCGCGGCCACAGCGGCGTCCACCGCGTTGCCTCCCTGCCGAAGCACCCGAGTGCCCTCCGCCGTCGCCAGCAGGTTGACCGAAGCGACCGCACCTCCGGTGCCGACGGCGACCGGTTGCTTGATAAGGTCTCCGCTCCTCGCGTAGACCGGGGCTGCGACGATGGCGGGCACCAGGGCGATGGCGAGCGACGCAGCGGTCAGCAGAGCGGTAAGGCGTCGAGACATCTTCACTTTTTCGCCACCGGACAGCCACTGACAGCTTTCCCGTAGAGACCGACGCCTCCCGACTGACAGGCGAAATAGATGCGGCTCGACTGGCAGGGGACGTTGCTGTCGTCGTTGGGGCTGACTGTGGGACCGCAGGATGGCCCCCAGGAGTCGCGCGTGTCGGTCCAGGCTACCCGTGCGGCGCCGTCGGGACCGATCGCGACACCGAAGTCGTCAAACAGGATTCGATCCTCGCCCCAGTTGAACTGCGGAGGCGCGAGGCCGCAAAAGATCCCGGTCGAACAGATGTCGCCAAAGTAGACAGAGTGGTCCGAGACGCGGCTCTGAGTAAACGTAGTGGCGCCGTCCAGGGACTGGGCCATATAGACGTCCCATACGGCGCTGCCGGGAGCGGCAGCCGGCTTGTTGAAGGCGCCGACCCCCTGCACATATGGGGTGCCGTAGAAGACAACGTCGACCGCGCCGTTCTGACCGGCGGCCAGCCAGGGCATGTAGTGCGTGCCGGTGTCGGTGTTGACCTTGACCGGCTGGCCAAAGCTGACCGCCCCGCTGGGCTGCGGTGTTCCTTTCTCGATATAGATGTCGTACTCGGGGTTGGTCTGCATGGGGTCCCGCCAGGCGAAGGCGACGTAGACATTGCCGGCATCGTCGACCGCCAGGGCGTTGAAGAGCTCCGACATGTCCTGGCAAGCATTCGGGAAAGAGGTGCCGGCGGCCACGGTCCCCTGCGCACAACCGGGATCGCTGAAGACGGTGCTGGAGGTCCAGGTGGTGCCGCCGTCATCGGAGTAGGACATGAAGAGCCGGTCAAAAGTCTGGGCTTGCGTGTAGTCGCAACCGAGGCCCAGGTTGTTGATCAAGTCGCTCGTCTCCCAGATCACGTAGACACGTCCAGCACGAGCACTGCGCTGATCGAAGGCAATGCCGCTGGGAATGCTGTTGCACGTGGTATCCAGCTGCTGGAAACTTCCAGGCTGCTCGGCCAGCTGGGGAACCTGGTTCCAGGTCGCCCCACCGTCGAAGCTGCGGGTGACCGTAATGTCGGAGGTCGTGAAATCGTGGTGCTCGAAAAAAACCTGGGTATGGGCGATTGCCGCCGCGGTGCCTCGATACTGGGCCGGCGTGTACGCCGCAATCCAAGGGCGGTCGACTTGATTCGGATCGCAAGCCGCATCCGTCGGGGACCAGCTCGTCCCCTGGTTGGCGCTCGTCGCTTCGCGGATCTCGAGCGCGCCGCACAGCGTGGGACCGATATCGCCCCAGAAGACGCCGTTCGCCCCGGACGGGCGCGGCGCGGTATCCATTCCCGGTCTGGCCGCGGTCGTGGTCGCCAACGCCACGTCGCCGATGTCGTTGTGATTGGGATCGGGCGCGGTGGCGGGACCGAAGGTGCGACCGTCGGCAGTTGACGAAACCATCGGCTCGCCGCTGCCCTGCCAGGTCACGTACGCCATCCCGCTCTGATCCACCGTCACCTGCGGTTCGTTGTCGCCCTGCCCCTGCGATCCAAGGCTCGCATCGGCTTTCACGTTTGGTGTGAACCTGGCGGGCGGCGGCGCACCCGATTTCGCGACCGCCACCTGATTCCCCGAGATTGCCGCAAATACAGCCGCCACCGAGAGGAGTGCCATATACCGCCGAAGCAAGCCCGCGCTCATTTCAACGCCTCCACTTGACCATCAGCGTTCCCGCTACCACCAGAGCAGCCTTGCCGAATTCCCCTCTTGCTTATAGCACAGGCTGCTGGTTAGGGCCAAGGCTGCCGCTAATGCAATCCGATAACGCACCGACACCGGGCAAGCTTGGCGCGTGAGCCCGGTTGAACAGATACTTGAATTCGGGTAGAGTTCCGGCGACGGTGCGTCCCTTCCGCCGCCGACCGGCGGCATTACTTGCAGTAGCCGTCGGTGCAACCGCAGCACTGCTCGTTCCGCTTGCCTCTCACGCCGCTCCGTCGAGCTGGCTGGCCCTCGACGGCAACGCTCGCTTCACGCCGCCGAGCGGCGTCACGTTCGACTGGGCGAACTCGGGCGCCGGCTCACCGGTTCCCGCCTGCCCGGCGGGCGCGGTCAACGTGCCCGGAAGCGGTGGGTTGTTCAACTGCGGCACGCCGAGCGCCGGCGGAGGGGCGCCACCCGGTGTCCCATCGCTGACGCCAGCCGGAGCCGCGGATCTCACCCGGATCTCCAGCACCTTCATCGTCGATCCGCTCTCCTCCGATACGACCCCCTGCGGGGCCTCGAACGATCCCACGACCTTTACGACATCAGTGAAGAATGGCGATCCAATCAACGGCATATCGTTCGGGCCCGGAAACGTACCGAACAAGAACGACCTGGGCAATGTCTACGCCGCGAGCCATGCCACCGCGGCACGTCCCGAACTCTTCTTTGGCGCCGAGCGCCTGAGCGACAACGGCGACAGCCACATCGACTTCGAGTTCCTGCAGACGATCCTCGGCCTCACCGCAGGCTGCTCGGGCAATTTCAGCGGTCATCGCACTGAAGGCGACCTGCTGGTGGCTGTCGATTTTACGGGGGGCGGCGGCACGGCGACGAACGCGCTCTACCAATGGCATTGCAACGCCGAGCCAGGCCCGCAGCCGGCCGACGGGACCGTCTGCGATCCCGGCGGCGCGGCGCATTACGAGCAGATCACAATTCCGGGCTCTATCAGCTTTACGATCAATGCCGCGATCGTTCCCTGCGGTGGCTGGATCTGTCGAGACACGGCCGGCGTCACTACCCAGCTGGCGGCCAATGACTTTCTGGAAGGCGGCCTCGACCTTACCGTGCTCGGCTTCACCGGATGTTTCCACACGTTTCTTCCGCACACCCGAACGGCGCAATCGTTCTCTGCTGCCCTGACCGATTTCGCCGGCCCGGCGCCGCTGGCCACATGCCGGACTCCAGCGATGGCGACCGCCTCGAATCCGACCGGCTTTAATCTGACGCCCGGCGTGGTGGCGAGCGACCACGTAACGGTGCAGGGTCCAGCCGGAATCGCCACGCCACAGGGCACGGTCGCCTTCTTCCTCTGCGGCCCGAGCCAGGTCACAGCGAGCGGATGCCCGACCGGTAACCCGGTGGGCGTGATAAAGACATTGATCGGCGGTGCCGCGACATCGGACGCCACCGCGGCGACGACCGCGCTCGGCACCTACTGCTGGCGCGCGGTTTATACGCCCGGGGGCGCCAGTGTCGGGGTCTTCGATACCACCGCGCATACCGATGCGGGCCCCGAGTGTTTTGCCGTCGGCGTTCCCGGACCCCCCGACGCGGGCCGCGGTCTGAATCTGCCAATGCCGCCTCCTGACTTCGTCCGGACCTCGGCATCGACGGTAAATACCCCGGTACAGGTTGCTATCCCGGCGCTGGGAATGGACGCGCCGGTGGAATCCCTCGGGCTGCTGGCGAATGGCGCGATGGCGGTCCCGCAATCCGTGTCGGACGCCGGCTGGCTGCAGACCGGACCCTTCCCAGGGTCAGCCGGCAACGCGGTCATCGGCGGGCACCTCGACGGAAATTCTGGGGAACCGGCGGCCTTCTGGGGACTCAACCGCTTGCGGCCGGGCGATGCGATTATTGTGACCACCGCGACTGGAACCCAGCTGCGCTTCGGCGTGGTCAGGATCGG
>VBEW01000197.1 GCA_005889225.1 Chloroflexota bacterium
CGTCTTCATCCAGGACGACCCCTCGCTGGCCGAGATGTACCGGATCAAGCTCGAGGTTGACGGCTACCGTGTGACCGTGGTGGATGCCGACCAGCTCAGCCAGGGCCACATGGCGCGCATTCACCCTGACCTGGTCTTTCTCGACATCAGGGCTCCCCATCGTGAACGCGCGCAAGTCCTGACGAAGCTGCGCGAGAATCGGGCCACGAGGAAGGTGCCGGTTGTCATCCTGTCCGATTACAGCCAGCAGCAGCTCAGGGAAGCCGGCGTCAGCTTGCATCGGCAGGACTACCTTGTGCTCAACTTCGCTACACCGTCCAGCCTGAGTAGGAGCTTCGACTGGCTGGAGGCGGATGAAGGAGTTCGCCTGGGCCACTAGCGGCCGTGGGACCGGCGCCCCCGGTACGACCTGGAGGGCGCCGGTTTAGATCAGGCGCCGAGGTCAGCTTTTAGGCGACCTCCCGGTTAACGGCGAGCGCGTAGATCACGACCACATCGATCGCGATCACCGCGAGCGCCCAGATCGGAAAGACCGCGATGAACACCAGCTGGGAGAGGGCGTTCACGGACGCGAAGATGATCCCGACGATGCGCGCCCAGAGGCTTCCGGTGAAAAGGCTGAGCCCGGTGACCACGAGTAGGCTTCCGAGGATGAGGTTCCACCAGCCCCAGCTTTGATAGTTGCCTAGAAGCAGGTGATAGGTGGTCCCGTAGAAGCTTGAATTCAGCAGCGCAACGAAGCCGTCAATTAAGGTGAAGCATCCGACCAAGACCATCATGGTCGCGGCGAAGATCACCCAACCGGACCAAGCTGTGTTCGGGCCCGCCGAATAGCCTGCTGATACGCCCCGTCCGCTATCAGACATTGACATTCCTGTTTCCTCCTTGAAATCGAGTATGCGAGCCGTGCGCGCGGAAGCTAGCCCGGAAACTGGATGTCGCGGAAGAGCCATAAGACCTAGCTCCGCTGGTTCAACCGTTAAGTGCGGTGAGCCCGAGGGCGCCGGCCAGCAAAAGCCAGCTGATGCCGAGACTGAAGAGGCCCAGGCAAGGGCGGTTCGCATCAGTCTCCTCGTCTTGCGTCGCTGCCGCCGGCGCATGGGCGTGCCCGTAGTCAATTCACCTCAATCGGCGCCGTTGAGCACGTCCCGCTTTGCCCGGGCAAACTCGGCTTCGGTCAGCGTCCCGATCCTTCGCATCTGGTTGAGCCGCTCAATCTGATGCAGCTGGGCGGGTCCTGGTCCGCTGTCGCGGTTGGCCTTCGGGGTTTCGAGATCGCTGACCATCTCGGCCTGGACCTCTGCGAGGGCCCCCGAAAGGCGGTCCCACCAAAGATGTTCGACCGTGACGGCTGCGAGGGAGCCGTTAATGTCTGCGGCCAGGATGCGTGCATCGACAATCCGCAAGACCCGCAACTCGGTGAACTCAGTGAGCGCTGAAATTACAGGTTCGAGCGCGGGCTGCCCGGTCATGCGAAGGATCAGCGTCTGTCGATACCGGTAGGGAGCGGCGATCACGGCTGCCAGCGTACGTTCTGGGCGCGGCAGTGCACCAGTGTCGCTCGCACCAAACCGCGATAGGCCTTTGGACCATCGACACGATGGGAAATCCCGCTGTTGGTGAGCCGTCTGGCACTTACCGGCGCAAGAGCCTGATGGACACAATGGCCGTGGCAGCCCGAAGTTGAAACAAGGAGGAAAACATGGCGACAACCGGCGTTCAACAGGCAACGCTAACGGTCTGGAAATTTCCCACGGCCACCGGCGCGGCCGAAGCGGTCAAAACGGTCAAAACCCTCCAGCAGGAGGGCCTCATAAACCTCCTTGACGCAGCCATCGTGAGCTGGCCTGAGAACAAGGGCAAGCCGAAGACCCAGCAATTGGGCGGGTTCGCCGGCGTCGGGGCGCTCACGGGTTCGTTCTGGGGGTTGCTTTTCGGACTGATCTTTTTCGTGCCAATCCTCGGCATGGCGATTGGTGCCGGGCTCGGGGCATTGGCGGCATCGATGTCGGACGTAGGAATCTCGGATGACTTCATCCGACGGGTCCGCTCCGAAGTAACGCGCGGTACATCCGCGCTCTTTGCCTACACGTCCGGGGCGGTCGTCGACAAGGTGCAGGCCGCGATGAAGCCACACAATCCGACGCTGCTTACCAGCAATCTATCGGCAGAGCAGGAGAAGCGCCTTCGAGAGGCATTTGCCGAGGAGGCCGGGTAGCGCTTCCCTTCCAGTTCCCTCGGCGTGGCAACCAGTCGCTAGCGCGGTCTAACAGACCTGGCTGAAGCCAGCGGTGCGACCGCCTTGGACGGAAGGGCGGCGTGGGCGATCGCCATGGCGAGCCAGAGGGTGAACACCCGCCTGGCCCGCGCGCGGGGAAACATGAGGAAAATCGTGCTGGCGCTCGAGTCGCCGAGCAGCATGGCGAGGAGCGCTCGACCCGCCAAGAGCATCACGGTCCTGCCAGGGTGGAAGCGGTGACTGGCTTGTTGGTATCTCACCACCGGCCGAGATCTTCTCGATGGCCTACGACCGTGACGCATTCGCCTCAAAACCGACCTCATGGTGTTCTTGGCGCTGCAGCATGCCAGTCGATCCTCGCCGCGTCGAGTGCTGAATGGACTACTCTGGATCGAACGTGGTCAGCCGCTTGGCCCCTCCGCGCTGATGCCAGAGCGCGGCGTTCAGTTGCGCCGAGCCCACCATGATTCGGCCGGACAGAAACAGCCAGAGCATGAGCGTCGAGACAAAGCCCAACGAACCATAAAGCTGGGAAGCGCGAGCGACGCGGTCGGCCACGAAGAGGACAGTGCCGAGGTGGAGCGCCGAAAAACCGAGCGCCATGAGGATCGAGCCTGGAACGAGGGCTCTCCAATTGCCTGAGGCATGGGGAAGCGCCCACGAAATGACATACCAGTCGAAGGCGTAGCCCACAGCGAGGCCGGCTGTCATCGGCACTTCGAGCGCAGCTGATCCGGCGCCAATCGAGGCGGTTGCCATCGTGGCGGCGACCGCCACCACCAGGCTCCCCACGATGATGATCGCTCTCAGCGGGGAGCTCCTGCCTGTGCGATCCAGGTTCCACGCGACCCGGAAGGCGCCGTTGAGGGCCTGCACGACGCCGTTGCCGGTCCAGAGCAGAAGGACCAGCCCCGTTCCAAGCAAGATCCAGCGGCCCTGCGTGGCCTCTCTGGCGGAGCTATTGATGGTTCGGGCGAGGGCAAGGGTGATTCCGTACTGGCCGGCCACCTGCCCCGGGGACCCCAGGCTGGTCGAACCTTCGAAGCCGAGAAGAGCGGCGGTGAGCAGCGCGAGGGGCAGGATCATCAAAAAGAGCCGAAAGGCGACTCCCGCGGCCATCACGCTACCGACCATGCGCCGATCGGCTTGCAGCGTTTCCAGTGCGATGCGTAACCACTGAAATCTGGCAGCGAGCGTTGCTCGCCTCGCGTACAAAAAGGCGCGAGCCTCGTCAATCACTGGGCTCTGCCCGCATTCGATCAGGATGTCATCGACCGACCAGCTCCTCTAAGTGCCGGAGAGACGACCGTGCGCTTGGTCTCGGCCCGCGCCGGCTGGGACCTTCGGCACTCGACGGCGCGCGTGACCGATGGCAGTCTCATCGACATGAATACCACCATGGCGACCAAACCAACGACGATCCAAAGATTCTTCGACGAACTGTCACTACGAGGCCAGGAGCCGTTGCTCCGCCACGTCACCGGGACCATCGAGTGGAACATCAAGGACGCGGGCCGCTGGTGGGTGAGGATGAACCAGGGCGCTGTGCATGTTTCCCAGTCGCCGCAGAGTGCCGATTGCGTCGCGTCATGCGACGCAGCCACGTTCACGGGGATCCTCGGCGGCAAGGAAAACTTGATGGCGGCTGCGCTACGGGGGGTGGTGCATTGCTCGGGAAACGTCGGCCTGGGCCTCAGCTTCCAGAGGCTGCTTCACTAATGGCCGGCGCAACCGTCTCCATCCTGGAGGGGAATACCTTCATCGTCAGCGACCTGGCGGGCAATATCGACGCCACGCCAACAGTCCCCTTGGGTCTTTTCGCCTGGGACACGCGCTTCCTTTCGAAGTGGATCCTGACCATCAACGGCACCGTCCCGAATGTGCTCTCGACTGACGATCTGCAGTATTACCTTGCCCAGTTCTTCCTCGTGCCCGGCACAGGGACGATTTACGTCGACTCGGATGTCTCGATCATCCGGCGGCGCGCAGCCGGTGCCGGCTTCCAGGAGGAGATCATCATCCGAAACG
Source organism: Chloroflexota bacterium (assembly GCA_005889225.1). Lineage (GTDB taxonomy): Bacteria > Chloroflexota > Dormibacteria > CF-121 > CF-121 > CF-13. The sequence goes on from VBEW01000197.1 coordinate 4,268, forward strand.
AG
>VBEW01000198.1 GCA_005889225.1 Chloroflexota bacterium
GAGGACATCGCTACAGATCGCGACGCGTTCGCCCAACTTCCACCCGCGCTGCAGCGCCGGGTCATTCGCCGGCTGGTCCCCGGCGCCAGCTTCCTGGAGGTCGAGGCACGGCGGCGCGGCGAAGCAGCGGGCCTCCGGCAGCCGGCGGCGGAGGCGCCGGAAACGCCTGCCGTGCGCGCGACCACCTGCACCTGCGACCCCACGCGCTTCAAGGCTTGCGACCAGGTCGCCCACCTCGACGCGGACCGCGTACGCCTGCCGCTTACGGTCGCCACCCGCAAACCGGGCGACCGGATGCGCGCGCTTGGCCTCAAGGAGCCCAAGCGGCTGCAGGACATCCTGGTTGATGCCCATGTTCCGAGACAGGTCCGTGACAGCCTGCCGGTGGTTTCTGACAGCGAGGAAATCGTCTGGATTCCGGGCGTCACGGTGGCCGAAAGCAAGCGCGTAACGTCGGCGACACAGCGCCAACTCCATCTCGAAATCGTGCGTCCCTGAACTCGTTCTCCTTCGTGGTGACCAACAGGATTCTTAAAAACCCGGTGTTAAGATAGCGTGGCCATGAGAGGCCGAAACCGCAACATCTTTTATTTCATCCTGCTCGCTGGTTTGCTGGCGATCATCTGGGCGAGCTACAAGAGCTTCAACACCGTCGCCGCCCCTTCGGATCGGTCAACCTCGGAGTTCCTCCAGGCGGCGGACAGCCACAACATCGGGAAGGCCACCATCAAGAGCAACGGCACGGAAGTCGCCTGGGATGACAAGCGCAATCCGCCTAACCACTACAAGACGACCTTCCGCGACAGCTACCAGATCGAGTCCATCCTGCGCGAGGACAACGTCGACTTCAATACCGAGCAACCGAGCTCATCCAATCTGCTGCTCTCGGTCATCCTGCCCAACGTCATTCTCTTCCTGGTGATCGGTGGCTTCATGTGGTACATGCTCCGCCAGACGCAGAGCGGCAACAACCAGGCGATTTCCTTCGGTCGCAGCCGGGCGCGCCTCCTGAGCGGGGACAAGCCCGCGGTCACCTTCAACGACGTCGCGGGGGTGGAGGAGGCGAAGCAGGAGCTCACGGAGATCGTCGAGTTCCTCAAGTTTCCCGAGAAATTCACGGCGCTGGGGGCGCGGATTCCGAAGGGCGTGCTGATGGTCGGACCGCCCGGCACCGGCAAGACCCTGCTCTCCAAGGCCGTCGCCGGTGAGGCTGGCGTGCCATTCTTCAGCATCTCTGGCTCGGAGTTCGTCGAGATGTTCGTCGGCGTCGGCGCCTCCCGGGTGCGCGATCTATTCGACCAGGCCAAGAAGAATTCCCCCTGCATCGTGTTCGTCGACGAGATCGACGCGGTTGGCCGGCAGCGTGGCGCAGGCCTCGGTGGTGGTCACGACGAGCGCGAGCAGACCCTCAACCAGTTGCTGGTCGAGATGGACGGTTTCGAAACCAACACCCACGTGATCGTGATCGCGGCCACCAACCGACCCGACGTGCTCGACCCCGCGCTCCTGCGCCCCGGTCGATTCGACCGGCATGTGTTCGAAGTCCATGCCCGCAACAAACCATTCGACGGACAGGTCGACCTCGAGGTGCTGGCTCGCCAGACCCCCGGCTTTTCCGGCGCCGACCTGAGCAACCTTATTAATGAGGCCGCCATCCTTGCCGCCCGTAGCAACAAGAAGGCGATCGGCCAAGTCGAGCTCGAGGAAGCGATTGCGCGTGTCATTGCGGGGCCGGAGCGGAAATCGCGCATGATCACCGAGCAGGAGAAAAACGTCATCGCCTACCACGAGATCGGCCACGCCCTGGTGGCAAAGTCGCTACCGAACGCCGATCCGGTCCACAAGGTCTCCATCATCTCCCGTGGCATGGCGCTCGGCTGGACGATGCAATTGCCCACCGAGGACCGCTACCTCGTCTCGCGCAGCGAGCTCAACGACGATATGGCGGTGATCCTGGGGGGCCGAGTCGCGGAGGAGCTGATCTTCGGCGACATCACGTCCGGCGCCTCGGATGACATCGGGAAGGCGACCAAGCTGGCCCGACGGATGGTTACCGAGTGGGGGATGTCAGAGAAGCTCGGCCCATTGACCTTCGGCCACAAGGAAGAGCTGGTCTTTCTGGGTCGAGACCTCGGCGAACAGCGCAACTACAGCGAAGAGGTGGCCGGCGAGATCGACCAGGAGGTCCATCGCCTGGTCGACACCGCCTACCAGCGCGCGAAGAAGATTCTGACCGAGCGCCGTGAAAAGCTCGTCCACCTGGCCGAATATCTCAAGCAGGAAGAGACGATCGAGGGCTGGCAGATGGATGCCGTGATCAACTCGCCGGACGGCAAGATCGCGCCGGTGCCCGAGCGGCCGAAAGCCGAGGCCCCGCGGCCGCCGCAGGCCCAGCCCAAGGCCGACGACCGCGGGCCCGAAATCCCGCCCGGCCGTCTGGAGCCGACGCCCGCCTAAAGGAGGGGAAGGGGGTGCCGTTCTTCGGACACTGGACCGCTATCTTCGCTCTCGTTTTCTATGCCATCCTGATCGTGTTGGCGGTGTGGCTTGTGCTCTGGGCGATTCGCATCGCGCCGCGACGAATCCGCCCGGATAATGCGCTGACCATCCTGAACGAGCGCTTCGCTCGCGGCGAGATCGACCAACAGGAATACGACGCGCGCAAGGGTGCCCTGCTACGGCCCTGAGCCCAGCCCTACCGGCGCAGTAGGACAACCGCCGGCTTCCGCGTTATATTGGAAGCGACCGCTTGGATCCTTTGGACCGAGACGGGATCATGCAGAAACCGACCATCGCCATCATCGGGCCCGGCCGCGCCGGTTCGGCCCTCGGCCGCGCCCTTCACAAGGCCAGTTACACCATCGCCGCCATCGGTGGGCGAAACCCCGACAACGTCCGCAACCTGGCGGCTGAGCTCGGCGCCCGGGCCTGTCAGAGCCCGGCCACCACAATCGATCTCGCGGATCTGACCATCCTCGCCGTCCCCGATGACGTCATCCTGCCGCTGGCGACGGACATGGCCGACTCCCTCTGCTCGGCAGCGGGCAGGTCGGTCGTTCATCTGAGCGGCGCCCAGGACCGCGGCGCGCTGCGGCCCCTGGCCCAGCAGGCCAGCCTGCGAACTGGGGTCTTCCATCCGTTACAGACCTTCCGCCGCGGCCCGCAGGCGGCACAGAACGTGGCTGGTACGTATTTCGGCATCGACGCCGACCCGCCCTTTCGCGATCTGCTGATGCAGCTCGCTGGCGATGTAGGCGGCCATCACTTCGACCTCAGCGGGGTCGACCGTGCGCTATATCATGCCGCGGCCGTCTTCGCGGCCAACTATCCGACCACCCTTCTCGCGGAAGCGATTGCGCTCGCCTCGCAGGCAGGGCTGGAGGCGGAGACCGCGCGCCAGGGGATGACGACCTTACTGGCCGGCGTGGTCAAAAACCTGAGCGAGCTCACCCCCGCCGAGGCCATCACCGGCCCGGCGTCTCGCGGCGACCTGGGCACCATCCAGCGACACCTCGATGCGCTGAAGAACGATCCGGAGCTGCAGCGGCTCTACCAGCTTCTCGCCGACCGCACGAAACTGCTCGACCCCGACAAGGAGGCGGCCGCATGACGACCAGCATCCGCGACTTGCGAAAGTGGAAGACCGAAGGCAAAAAGTTCACGATGCTCACCGCCTACGACTTCACCACCGCACGCTGGCTCGATCGCGCCGGCATCCCGGTGCTGCTGGTGGGGGACAGCCTCGGTATGACCATGCTCGGCTACCCCGACACGCTCAGCGTGACGATGGATGACATGATTCGCCACGCCGGTGCCGTCGTCCGTGGAGCGCCCAACGCGCTCGTGATCGGTGATATGCCATTCATGGCGTACCACGCGTCGGCGGAAGACACCATCCGCAGCGCGGGCCGCTTCCTCCAGGAGGCCCGCGTCCATGCGGTGAAGATGGAGGGTGGCGGGCGGGTCATCGATTACACCAGGCAGCTGACCGCGATGGGCATCCCGGTGATGGCGCACCTCGGCTTGACGCCAACCTTCGTCAACCAGTTCGGCGGATATCGCGTGCAGGGTCGGAGTGACGAAGCGGCGGAGCAGATCCTCAATGATGCGAAGGCCCTCGAAGAAGCGGGGGCATTCGCCGTCGTCCTGGAGGGCATCCCGAGCGTCCTTGGCGAGCGCGTCAGCAAAGCGCTGGCGATTCCGACGATCGGCATCGGCGCTGGACCGCGGTGTGATGCCCAGGTGCTCGTCATCCAGGACGTCCTCGGGCTGAATCCGGACCACGTCCCGAAATTTGTTCGCCAGTACGCCAAGCTCGGCGAGGCGATCGAAGCCGCCGCTCGCGAGTTCGACCAGGACGTGCGCAACGGCGCCTTCCCTACCCCTGAGCACGAATACTCCGCCCGGTAAACCGCTCCTGATCGAGTCGGCGATCGCCATGCAGGAGCAGGCGATCGCCTGGCGCCAGGCCGGCGAGGACATTGGCTTCGTCCCCACGATGGGGGCCCTCCACGCCGGGCACGAGCGCCTGGTGACCCGCGCCCGGCGGGAGAACCAGCGCGTGATCGTCAGCATCTTTGTCAACCCGGCGCAGTTCGGGCCGACCGAAGACTTCGCCAGGTATCCGCGGCCCTTTGAGGCGGACCGTGCTCGGCTGGAGACGCTCGGGGTCGACGCGATCTTCCACCCGCCTGTCGACCAGATCTACCCGGCCGCGTTCAAGACGCGGGTCGACCCCGGCCCCCTGGCTGAGGTGCTGGAGGGAAAGAGCCGGCCGGGCCACTTCGCCGGGGTGCTGACGGTGGTGCTCAAGCTCTTCAACCTGGCCCAGCCCAAGCGCGCCTATTTCGGGCAGAAGGACTTCCAGCAGGTGGTCCTGGTCCGGCAGCTGGTTCGCGACTTCGCCCTCCCCGTCCGGATCGTGGCAGTGCCAACCGTCAGGGAGCCGGACGGCCTGGCGATCAGCTCGCGCAACGTCTATCTCGATTCCCCCCTGCGGGCTGCGGCTGCCTCGATCCACGGTTCCCTGGACGCTGCGGCCAGAGGCTTCACCATGGGCACAACCGATCCGGCCGAGTTGGAGGCTACCGTCCGCCATCTCCTCGAAGGAACACCCGGCGTGGCGATCGACTACGTGGCGCTCGTCGAGGACACCACGCTCCGTCGCCCCGACCGAGCCATCGCCGGCAACGTTTTGGCGGTCGCTGTTAAACTTGGATCAATCAGATTGATCGACAACGTCGTGTTAGGAGCAGAGCGCCTCTGAGTTCAGTACGGCGCTCGAAGGCGAAGGGGCGCGCAACAACTTCAAAGGTCAAGGCGAAGCCGACCCTGAACTCGCCACGCCCGAAGTCGGCCGAGCCCGCCAGGAAGGGGTCCTCGGTCGCCCGGAAAACGGCGGTTGCGGCCCGACCGGCGCCGAAGCCGACCACCCAGCGCAGCCAGCCCGCCCCCCAGCCGGCTACGGTGACGGCTCCGCAGCCGGTCGCCCAGCCGGTGCCGGCCCAGCCACCCCTGGCGCCGGGCGTGCCCATCATGCCGTTCCCCCGACCGACCATTCTCGGCCTGGGGTCGCCCTGGCGCACCGCGGGACGCCCTCCCGGGATGCCCCCGCGCCCCAGTCCCCCGCCGCACCCGCCCCCGGCACCCCAGCCGCGACCGGCGGCCGTCCCGGTCGTCACCATGAAGTTCCCGATGAGCGCCGTCGACAAGCTGATCAAGGAAGCGCTGGCCGAGGACGTCGGTGGTGGCGATCTGACCAGCGAATCCCTGTTCCCGGGAAAGGTAAAGGCGCGCGGCAAGCTGATCGCGAACGAAGAGGGGGTCCTGGCCGGCCTGCCGATATTCAAGCGGGTCTTCGAGCTCGTCGACAAGAACATCACATTCGAGCCGCGGGCTACCGACGGCATGGCGTTGGCGGGTGGCCAACTGGTGGCACGCGTCTCGGGGCCGGCGGTGAGCGTGCTGCGAGCCGAGCGCACCGCCCT
>VBEW01000062.1 GCA_005889225.1 Chloroflexota bacterium
TTCGTTGGAATCGGCACAGCTCCGATCTTCTGCGCGCCAAAAAAGCTGTAGGCAAAGGCGGGCGTGTCGAGTAGGAGGAGCAACACCCGTTCCTCGCGACGCACACCCAGCGCGCGGAGACCGTTGGCCAGCCGGTTGGAGCGATCCGCGAGCTCCCCGTAGGTAACCGACTCATCACCGCAGAGGATCGCCGTCCGGTCGCCGTGTCCTTCGCGCGAGTGGCGATCGACCAGGTAGTCGGCGATGTTAAACGAATCGGGGACGGTAACGACCGGAGTCGCGGGCGCGGCGCGCTCGATCGTCGTGGCCATGCGCCCAGTCTAGAGCTAGCGTTCGCCTCCCCGGCGGCCGATCTGGGCCATGTGGTTGCGGTCGCGGCTCACGGCCTCGCCGCCCTTTTGTCCCGCCTGGCGCGCCTCCGCGGATGAGAACTCATGGGCGGTGCCTTGCTCATGGGCTGCCCGGCCACCCTCGGCGGCGATCGCCCGTTGACGCTGGTCCGTCATTCCGGCAAAACCCCGGCCGTTACTCGACGCGCGCGACGCGCGGCGCGGCCGGGAAGATCTTGAGCGCGAGCGTTTCGATCGGGTGGTCGATGTCTCGCGTGATCGCGCGCGTGACCCGCTCGACCGAGACTTCGTCGAGCGCGATCTGCTGGAGCTCGACCGGCTCGAGGTCTTTTTCCTCCCGCTCGACCGCTGGGCTTTGGTCTCACCCTTCTCCCGCCGGATCTTGTTCACTGTGCGCGCGGCGACTTCTTCTGCTCGGCCGCCGTACCGCCCCGATTTCTTTGCGCTCTGCTTGATGTGCTTGTACTGGCGCTCTCGTTTCGGACTTGCTCCGCGTGGCATGCTTTCCTCCTACCCCGACCGTTACGCCTATATATTAATGGTATCGCTGACTACGTGTAAACTGATACTACTAGTGTAGTATGTCGATCTCGTGGATGCTGGCTGGTGTCGAAGTCTGGCGCGCCAGTTCGCCGCTCGTTGCCACGCCCCGCCAGTTGACGCCGTACTGGAGCACCAGGCTGTCATCACCCACGGTGAGGTCGGCGGTGAAGTGCCCCGAGCGGTAGCGATAGCGGTGCTGGTCGAGCCGCTCGTACGACTGATCGAGCCGCTCCACCTCGAGGGACGGAAACCGGATCCAGGCTGCCGTGACGGCCCTGGTTTCGCCGATCGCCAGCGCGAGGCGCCGGATCGGCAGCGTGTTCGTGGAGGGTGACCACTCCAGGTCCACGTCGAGGCACCCCTCGACGTCGTTCAATGGCCGGCCTTCGTGCGACCAGTGACCAGCCGCGTCCGCGGATAAGCCAAGAATCCGCCGGCCCCCATCTTCGAGCTCGACCTGGACCTCGCGCGTGCGCCAGTTCCCATCGACTCGGATCGCATAGCGGACCACGTACGGCGTGTCATCGTGCGCCTGCAGGATAAGTCCGCTGAGCTCGAACCCGTCATCCGAGGCGCTGGCGATGAAGCGTTCTATGCTGGGCGCGCTCAAGCCCTGCCACAGGATCCAGCGGCGTTTGCTCATTAAGCCATTGTCGGTAAAATCAGCCGGTCGGGCAGATACCGAAGTGGTTAAACGGAACTGACTGTAGATCAGTTGGCCTAGCGCCTTCGGGGGTTCGAATCCTCCTCTGCCCACACCCGAGCCCACATAGCTCAGGTGGTAGAGCGTCGCCTTGGTAAGGCGAAGGTCACCGGATCATCCCCGGTTGTGGGCTCACCAATTCGCCGCGCGGTTTCATCTCGTCTGGGCCTTTGTCACGATGGTGGGCGCCCTCGGTTTAGCCGCGGGCGTTCTGGCTGGTATCGCCGCTGGCAACCCGAACGCCGGTCTGGGCGTGGGCTTGGTGATTGGGACTGTGGTCGGCCTCATCATCGGGATTCGGTTATCTCAGGGACTTAAGCGCGATCTCTCCGCTCAGCCTTCGCCTCCCCCAGAGGGGTGGCGCCGCTGGGACGACGACGATGACGAATGGAGCTAGCTCCAGCGAGCGTCGTAACCGACGATGCGCAGGATGAGGAGATGGCCGTGCGACGCGAAAGGGCTGTTGCCCACAACCCCGGTAAGGACCTCGAAGGACAGGGGTTCACGGCGCTGGCGAACATAGGTTCCGGTTTCGGCGATCTGTCCGATAAGGCAGAGGACGGCGGCTCGAATCTGACCGAGCCCAAAAGATTGATCGCGAGGCCGCACCTCGACGACGAACGCACCATCTTGATCGATCTGGCTCGACTCGAGCGCGAACATCGAGTTGGCCTGTTCGCACGCCGCTCGTAAGTGCGGTAGGAGGTGCATCTCTGGCTCCTCGGCAATCCAATTCTTCAAGGACGCTAGTTGGCGCAGCTCCTCAATTCCTCACCAACGAGCGAGCCATCGGCGACGCCCTCACCCCGTGTATCTCCCTCCCAGCGAGCCCTCACGTGCTGAGGCTAGCACTCGAGGTTTCGATACGCTTGCCATATGCCTGCCAAGAAGAAGTCACCAAAGAAGGCCCCGAGAGGCGCGGCGCGGGGACGGAAACCGGCCGCGGCGCGTGGCCCGGAGCCCCGCGACAGCGTCATCGACCCGGCTGGAAATGACGTCGCGGAGCTGGCCGGGCAAGTAAAGCGGCACGGCGGCGCCGTGGTGGGCGCTTATCGCGACCCCTTTGCGGGACAGGCGTTAGTACTGGCCTCGGTCCCGATCAAGAAGGTGGTCGCCACGCCGTTTCAGCGCGACCTCTCCAAAACGCACGCCACCCGCCTCGCCGACGCCATCGGGGCAGCCGGGTTGTTCCTCGATCCCGTCATCGCGGTGCCGTCGTCGGACGGGTTCTGGTCGCCCAATGGCCGCCATCGCCTGGAAGCGGCGCGCCGCCTTGGCATGCGGGCCGTGACCGTCCTGCTGGTCCCCGATGACAAGATCGCCTATCGCATCCTGGCCCTGAACACGGAGAAGGCGCACAACCTGCGGGACCGCAGCCTCGAGGTTATCCGAATGGCCCGCCAGCTCGCGAAGGAACAGCCCCGCTCAAAAGAGAGCGAGCACGCGGTAACCTTTGAATCACCGGCCTTCCTCACGCTTGGTTGCGCTTATGAACAGCGCTCGCGTTTTGCCGGCTCGTCGTACCAATCGGTGCTGAACAAGGTCGACCGCTTTCTCGAGAGCACGCTGCCCGCGGCTCTCCGCCAGCGCGAGCAATGGGCCGTGCGCATCATGGATATCGACGACCGGGTGGCGGCCCATGTGAAGACGATGCAGGCCATGGGCATGAAGAGTCCCTACCTGCGGGCGGTCATCGTCGCCCGCATCAACCCCGTTCGGTTCACACCGCCTAGCCGGAAAAAAGATGCGGCGCCGCCGATGTCGATGGCTGAGGCACTGACCAAGATGGCGGCCAATGTGCGCAAATTTGACCCGAAGTCCATCAGGCCTGGCGACCTGGCGCTGGTGGCCGCGATCGCACCGTCTACCGCCGACTAACGGTGTTCCGCTCGCTCGCGGCGCTCGATGCCTTGGATCGACGGCTCTTCGACCGCCTGACCCGCCAGGAGCGGCGCATCGTCGATCGAAGTCTGAAGCGGTTGAGCAACAGCGCCAACCGATCGATGCTCTGGCTGACGATCGCCGCAGCCATGGCTATCTTCGGCGGGGACCGCGCACGGCGAGCGGCGCTACGCGGTGTGGTCGCGATCGCGATCACCTCAACCCTGGTCAACCTGCCGCTGAAATACCTGGCGCGACGCGACCGGCCGCCGCGGCGTCGATTCGACCGGCCGCTGCCGATCAGCATGCCTGGCAGCTTTTCGTTCCCATCGGGTCACTCCGCCTCTGCCTTCGCGTTCGCGACGGGCGTTGGACTGGAGCACCCCAAGATGGCCCTTTCAATCCTCCCGCTGGCGAGCGCGGTCGCTTACTCCCGGGTGCACCTCCGGGTCCACTTTCCGTTTGATGTGGCAGCGGGGGCTGCCATCGGTCTTGGTATGGGCCTGCTGAGCGGCCCGATCATTCGCGCGGCAAGTCGGGGGTGGGACTCGATGACGCCGGTGCCGGAGTCGGAACGTCCCTCGACCAACGAGCTGATCCTCGTCACCAGCCCGAGCGCGGGCCGCAGCGCCAAGCTCGAGCAGGCGAAGAAGGCGATCAAAGCGATGGGCTTGCGGATCGCCACCGAGATCCCGGTTGAGGACGTCGCCCTCGTGCCACGGCTGCTGCAGCGCCAGGCGTCCTCGCCGATGGTCGTAGCGGCCGGCGGTGACGGGACCGTCGGTGCGGTCGCCGACGCCATCGTTGGGACACCGGCTGTGCTTGGCATCCTTCCGCTCGGCACTGCGAACGATTTCGCCCGGTCGCTCGGTGTCCCCATGAACGTCGACCATGCGGTGCGGCTGCTCGCCAGGGGGCGGATCTCAAGAGTCGATGCAGGGCGCTTTACCGGTGAGGGACAGAAACCCCGTCATTTCGTGCACGCCGCAGCGGTGGGGATCAACGTCGCGTTCGCTCGGTTCGCGACTCGAGCCGATATCCGAGCGCGTCTCGGGCGCCTCACCTACGCGGCGGCTGTGGCGCTGGCACTGCGGGAGCGTCCGGTTTTCCGCTGCGAGATGGAGTGGGAAAACCGGAGCGAGCAGTCGAGTTTAGTCCACCTCGCGGTGATCAACGCGCCAGTATTCGGCGGTTTCCTCGGCCTGAGGATCCCGGGTTCGGACCCGGACGATCGAACCCTCGACGTCATCATGATCGAACACCTGCCCATCCGTCGCCTGATCCGGTCCGCGATCTATCCCGCCGTTGGCGTGCGCGGCGGCATCCGTGGCATTCGCACGCTCCAGGTTTCACGGTTGAAGGTGCGGCCATCCGATTCGATGGACGTGACGCTCGACGGCGAGCTCGCCGGCAAACTCCCGGGCATCTTCGAGGTCGTGCCAGCCGGGCTTCGGGTGGTCACACCGGGACGCTTTAGGGACGAGTATCAATAACCGCGCCGCGCTCGTGACGTTTGGCATGCGGGTCCTCGGCATCTTCCTGGCACTCGCTGTCATCACGGCCTTGGTCGGGTTCGGCGTCGGAGCGTTGAAGCCACGCCTCGACATGGCAATCATGCATGGCGTGGCCGCCCACCGCGACGCCACCGTGACTTCGATCGCCGGAGTCGTGACGAATGCCGGATCGTTTGCGATCCTGGCGCCGCTCTCGGTCGCCGTCGTCCTGCTCCGGCGCTGGAATCGGCCGGCTGACGACATCGCGCTGCTGGTCACCGCCGCGGGCAGCGCCGCGCTGCCGTGGCTGATCAAGCTGATCGTGGCGCGGCCGCGACCCACCATCGAGCAACTTCAACAACTCTCGTCACTCAGCTTTCCCTCTGGGCACGCGACCCAGGCTGCGGGAATCTACCTCACGATCGCTATCGTGCTGTCGAAGACCGTTCATCGCGGCCTGCGCGAGCTCCTCGTCGGGCTCGCCGTGGTGATCGCCGTGGTCGTTGCCTGGTCACGGGTCTATCTCGGCGTGCACTACCCGACGGACGTCGCAGCCGGGCTCCTGCTGGGGTGGAGCTGGGCGCTGCTGGTTTTCCACTGGGCTCGACCAAGCTTGGAGCAGCCCCCACCCTGACCTAGTTATCACGATTTTTTGGTGAGCCGGTGACGGCCGCCAACAACGCTGCGACCAGTTGACAACGATCGCGGGAGGGGCGATGCCATCGGCGGGGAGTGTCCGTTGTACAGGAAGCGGACGGGGAGCAAATTCCGCGCGACGCGCGCGATGGTGAGGGGGCATCAGCCCAATGGATCGCGACAGGTTCAGCTTGCGCAAGGCGTTGTCGGCGCTGATGGGAGCGACGGTGCTCCTTCTCGGAATTCCGGCGTTAACGGTGAGCGCCGCCGGGATCGACGATTATCCCTATCGGGGAACCCCCAACCTGTTGGATCGCTGGGGCTTCTATACCGGGTACTGTACGTCCTTCGCCGCATTTCGATTGAGCCAGGAGGGAGTCGTCCTTCATGGCGCGACCCTGCAAGGCCCGAACGGCAAGTCGGCGTTCTTCGGGAATGGCGGGACGTGGGATGCGGCGGCCGCCTCCATTGGCTACGTCGTCGATACCAATCCGACCGTTGGCTCGGTGGCCGTCTGGCACGGCGGAGAAGACGGTGCCTGGTCGGGCGGCCATGTCGCCTACGTCATGGCAGTGGACGCCGCGGGCAATGCGACCGTTGAAGAGTACAACTGGTCGAACTATCTACACTACGGGCAGCGCACGACGCGTGCACATCGCTACATCCACTTTGTGGGGGCGGTGACCCTGCCGGTGGTGCTCCCGCCAAAGGGTCCGACGCTGCCTGTGGGCCATCCGTTTCGCACTACCGATGTCGTCCGCCAACGCTCCGGGCCGGGCACCTGGTATCGCACCGTGGGGATCATTCCTGCGGGCCAGCGGATCATGATCGTGTGCCAGGTTCGGTCTGGCAGCGTCATCCGCGGGACTGGGGTTTGGGACCGCCTGAGCAACGGGTCCTATGTGACGGACTACTACACGTCAACCCCCGCGTTCAATCGCTTCAGCCCCGGACTTCCGCGCTGTTAATCCCTGCAGATAGGGAGGGCCGCATCGAGCGGCCCTCTTTTCATTTCGGCGGCAACTCGCCCCGTCGAATCTGGTCGAGCCGTTCGCGCGTCCTGGCATCGAGGCGATCCTCGAGCCGGCGGGCAAGGTCGGACCGGGCCCGGCTATCGCCGATCTGCTCGTTCCGACGCGCCAGCACAGCATCGACCTGGCTTTTCAGGGTGAGGGCCGATACTGTCTTGATCTGCCGACCCAGGGCCAAGTCGCGCTGTAGAGCATCAGAAGTGGCGACCGTCACCTCATCGCTAGCCTTCACCTCGAACAGGAGCTTCTCAATCACGTGGTCGGCGGATGTCTTCCGGCCGGAATAGATCACCTGGACGCCATTGACGGTCTGCGTAGAGGCCTCGGCGTCAGGCCGTCGATGGGAATCGAAGACGACGGTAACCTTCTGGCGCGTCATGGCCGCGTAGTCGGCGAGGATGGAAATGAGCAGATCACGAGCGTCCTCGAGTTTGACGTCCTTCACCGCCGAAAGCTCCGGCCAGGCAAAAATGATGTTGTAACCGTCGACGATCAGCCGCTCCACGAGCTCAGCCTACGACCGGGGCACCTTCGTTTGTTGGCATGGTAGGTTGGTGCGTGAATGCAAACGCCGCCGGACGGTCCCCACCCCGCGGACGCGATCACCGGCAGCGAGCTTCGTCGCGATGTCTCGGTCTGGGGCTCCTACATGTGGGGCTACGCGGCGGTTGGCGCGGACATCTACACGGCGTTGGGGATCATCACCCTGGCTGCCCTTGGCCTGGCGCCCCTCGCCTTCCTGGCGGCAGGGATCGTTTTTGCCCTGGTCGGCCTTTGCTACGCGGAAATGGCCTCGTCCTATCCGTTGGCTGGAGGCGGTCAGTACTTCACGTTGCGCGGCCTCGGCGACCTGTCCGGGCTGATCGCCGGTGCGGCCCTGGTCCTCGACTACACGATCGATATCTCGCTCTTTACGGTGGTCGCGCTCGGCTATTTCAACTACTTTCTGCCATTGATCACGTTCGGCCACCATGCAACTGACTTCACGATTTCGCTCGGCACGCCCTTCGGCCCCGTTCACCTCGCCTGGCTGTGGCTGCTCGAGTCGGTGGCCGGCATTGTTTTGCTCATATGGCTCAACGTTCGGGGAATCAAGGTCTCCACGAATTTCAACGAGATCATCGGGACCATCGCCATTTTTGCGCAAAGTGTGATCGTGGTGGCGGGCTTCGTGCTCGTCTGGAAGCCGGAGATTGTTGCGAACCAGATGCTCTACAACCGGCCGACGCTGGGTCAGTTCGCCTTTGGCTCCTCGCTGGCAATCATCGCCTTCGTCGGCCTGGAGACAATCTCGCAGGTCGCTCAGGAAACGCGACGGCCCGCGACCATCATCCCGCGAACGTCGATCGGTCTGGTCATCTCGGTGCTCCTCTTCGCCATGGCCTTCTCGATCCTCGCCGTTGGGCTTGTCAATCCGTCGGAGTTTGCCGGCCACGAGGGTGAATCGGTTGCCCTGATCGCGAGCCGGATCCCGATCATGGGAGTGGTCGCCGCCCCCCTGGCGGCGGTTATCGGCGCACTCATCGTTTTCATCTCGGCGAACTCGGGTGTGGTCAGCTCGTCGCGCCTCAGTTATTCAATGGCCCAGTTCGATCTCTTACCCGCGTGGTTCAAGAAGGTGAACAAGCGGTTCGCTACGCCGGCGCGGGCCGTGATCGTCTTCGGCGGGATCGCGGTGTTGCAAACGATCTTCGCCTTCTTCACGCCTGGACAGCCTGGCAAAACCGCGGCGATCGATGTCCTTGCCGATCTTTACGCGTTCGGAGCCACCACGGGTTACCTGTTCGTTTTCATCTCGCTGTTGGTCCTGCGATTCAAGGATCCGTTCACGCCCCGGCCCTACAAGATGCCGCTTAACATCCGCGTGACCTACAAGGGCAACCAGGTCTGGTTCCCGGTGCTCGGCCTGCTGGGACTCCTGGGGGTGCTCTTCTTCCTCATCCTGGTGCTGCTCACTCATCATTACGCCCGCATCGTCGGTCCCCTCTGGGTGGTAGCCGCCATTGCCCTGTTCGCCATGTATCGACGACGGCGCGGCCTGCCGGTATTCAAGACGCTCCCACGCGATTGGGAAGGCGCGACCAAGAAGGTGCTTCTGGAGGCGGAGGAGTTCCAGTCGCTGGAAGAGTACGAGGCGGCCCTGAGCGAACATCGGGCGCGCACCTCCGGTCAGAGCTGAAAGCGCGCGATCAGCGCGCCCGCTGACGCACGACCTCGTAGAGCACAATCGACCCGGCGACGGCGGCGTTCAGTGAACTCACCTTGCCGAGCATGGGGAGGCGGACCAGAGCGTCCGACTTTTTCCGCAGTAGCTCGTGCAAGCCCTCACTTTCGGCCCCGATGACCAGCACTAGCGGCCGGCGGTAGTCGAAGTCCGTGTACAGCATGGGCGCATCGCCGCTCAGCCCGACAATCCAGAAGCCAAGCTGCTTTAGCGTCTCGGTCGCCTGGGCGAGGTTGGCGACCCGAGCGTAGCGCAGGTGCTCGGCCGCGCCGGCAGAGGCTTTGACCACCGACGGTGTAACCTCAGGCGAGCGGTTGTGGGACGTCACGATACCGCCGACCCCCGTCGCCTCAGCCGTCCGGCTGATGGTCCCCAGGTTTTGCGGATCCTGCAGGCTGTCGAGCATCAGGAGGACGGCATCCGATCGGTCGGCCAGCGCCGCTTGCGCCATCGGCTCCAACTCCCAGTACCTGCGCGGGCCCACGTAGGCCACCACGCCCTGGTGCGCCTCGGAGTGGGCGATGTCGTCGAGCTTTCGCCGATCCGCGGACTCGATCGTGATCCGCCGTGCGGCCGCCAGTTGGCGTAGCTCTTTGAGCCTGGGCTCCTCGCGCAGGCCCTCGGCGAAGAGCAGCCGCTTCACTGGTCGGCCAGCACGAAAGGCCTCCAGGATCGGGTTGCGGCCGTAGATGATGTCCGGCGGGCGGGGCATGGCGTCGTGCGACTACCGGATCCGCTTCCAGCGGGGGCCGTCTTTCGTATCGTCCAGCTGGATACCCATGGCCAGAAGCTGCTGCCGGATTTCGTCCGAGCGGGCAAAGTCACGGCGATCGCGGGCCGCCTGCCGCTCAGCGATCAGGCGTTCGACCTCGGCGCCGAGAGCCTGCGGAAATTCGATGACGTCCAGGATCCGGTTCGCGTGCCGCAGCATCGCCATCGCCGCAGCGCGCTCGTCCGCGGTCGCCTTGCCCGACTCGAGTCGCGTATTGAAGGCCTTGATGAACTCGAAGAGATGTCCGACCGCGGCCGGGAGATTGAGGTCGTCACGCAAGGCGTCATCCCATCGCTGCCGGACCTCGAGCCCCCCACCCTGACCCTCCCCCGCAAGGGGGGAGGGGACTGGGCCGAGGCGGACGGCGAATTCGTCGAGTCGCTTGACCGAGCTGTCGGCGGCCTTGAGCAACTCGGGAGAAAACGCCAGCGGGCTCCGGTAATGTGCCCCGGTGATCAACGCATAGCGGATTGCGCGCGGCTGATAGCCCTCGGCCAGGAGGTCGCGCAGTGTGGAAAAGTTCTTGAGGCGCTTCGACATCTTCTCGCCCACCGCGTCCTGCAGGTGCTGGGCGTGGAGCCAGTAGCGGGCGAACGTCTTTCCCGTCGCCGACTCGCTCTGGGCAATCTCGTTCTCGTGGTGGGGAAAAATGTTGTCGACGCCCCCGGTGTGGATGTCGAAACTCTCCCCCAGATACTTCATGCTCATCGCGGAGCACTCGATGTGCCAGCCGGGGCGGCCTGCTCCAAGCGGCGTATCCCACGACTGCTCCCCCGGCTTGCGTGCCTTCCATAGGACGAAGTCGCGAGGATCGTCCTTGCCGTAATCGTCGACATCAACCCGCGCCCCGGCCTTGAGGCCACTGACGTCGAGGTGGGCGAGCCGCCCGTAGCGGGGGAAGGTGGCAATCCGGAAGTAGGTCGAGCCATCACTGACGTAGGTGTGGCCTTTTCCGTTCAGCACTTCGATCAGCGACACCATCTCGGCGACGTGCTGGGTTGCTCGCGGGTAACGCTCCGCCCGTTCGATGCGCAGCGTGTCGAGGTCCTCGAAGAACGCCTCAATGTAGGGCTTAGTGAATTCGTCGATCGTTATCCCCTTGTCCGCTGCTTTCTTGATGATCCGGTCCTCGACATCGGTCAGGTTCATCACCTGGGTCACCTGGTAACCCTGCTGCATCAGGACACGGCGCAGGAGGTCCTCGAAGAGAAAGGTTCGAAAGTTCCCGATGTGGGCGTAATCGTGCACCGTCGGGCCGCAGGTGTACATCCGCACCTGGTCGGCATTGAGCGGCGTGAACTCCTCGGTCTGACCGGACATCGTGTTGTGAAGCCGAAGCGGCGTCACGGAATCTCACGGAGCAGCGCCACCGTTTGGGCGGCCAAGGCCTCGCCGCGGCCGATGGCGCCCACGTGGTCGGTGGTCGTGGCTTTCAACCCAACCGCGGCCGGGTCGACGCCGAGCGCATCCGCCAGGTTGTTCCGTATCTGCTCGCGATAGGGCGCCAGCCGCGGGACCTGGGCGAGCAGGGTCACGTCGACGTTCTCGACGGCCCACTTCGCGCGCCGGCAGTGATCGGTCACCTCGCGGAGCAAATCCAGGCTACTGGCGTCCTTGTATTTCGGGTCGTCATCCGGAAAGAGCGTGCCAATGTCCCCGATTCCAGCAGCGCCGCAGAGCGCGTCAATCAGCGCATGGCAGATCACATCCGCATCGCTATGGCCCTGGAGTCCCATGTCCCACGGAAGTTCGACGCCGCCGAGCACGAGCCGGCGACCCACCACGAGTCGGTGAAGGTCGAAGCCGGTCCCTACGCGCACATCCGCCGGGGTTGGCCGTGCAGTTGCATCCAGTGCATTCTGCTATATGGCAGCCGTTGGTCTCGATGACCGGTCAGGGGTGGTTCGGGCGCCATCTGCCTCAATCTCGTTGCCAGCGTGAGACTGAAATAGCATTAGCAACCGCAGCTCCGGCCACGGGCTGTACGGGTTGCCCGTGAGTACCGCAGCGATCTGGTGAGGGTCGAACTGTTTCATATAAGTCATCAGTCTGGCGGGCGCGGGCTGCCCCTACTGAGTAAAACGTCGGAACCGTTACGGCCCGTGTAGCGCCTACACGCGCACGGGGTCGGCGGCAAGCATGGCTTCCACCATCAGCGCATCCTCGCGAGTCGTGACTTTGACGTTGCTGTAGGAGCCCGAGAAGATCTTGACGGGCTTGCCGAGTTTTTCGATCAGCTCCGCATCATCCTCCACAACGATCCCCTCGTGCACGGCCTTTAGGTGCGCCTCGAGAATCCAGTCGTAGCGGAACACCTGCGGGGTCTGGATCTGCATCAGGTCGGATCGCTCGACGGTGCCGTGAACGAAGCCGGTACGGTCAACATGCTTGTACGTGTGACGGACCGGAACGGCCGCGGTAGCCGCCCCATGAAGCCGAGCGGCTTCCAGTCCAGCATGGATCAGGTCGTCGCTGATCAGCGGCCTCGCGCCGTCATGGACGATCACGAAGTCCGGCGGATCCTTTACGAGGCTCTGCAGTCCCAGGCGCACCGAGTCCTGCCGCCGTTCACCGCCCAGCCGAATATCGATTGCCTTCCGCCAGCCATCACTTTCCAACTCGCGCGCGACTTCGAGCAAATTGCGCTGCGAGATCAGCAACGTGATACCAGTAACCTCGGCGCACCGGTCAAATGCCTCGAGCGTTCGCCGGATCAGTGACCGGCCCCCAACTGGCATCAAGACCCTCGCGCTGGACTCGCCCTGATGAAGTCCGGCCCCGGCTGCCGGAATGATGGCCTGTACCTGCACAGTTCACCCCTCTTTTTTGGCGGTTGGTGGGTTGAAGTATACGGGGGGTGGCGAGCGAATCGAGGAACGGGCCAGTTTGGCGCATCCTCGGAATCGTGAACGAGATCTTTCATCCGGATTTCGTGAATCATCAGGCCGGTCCGCGAACACCACCTGGGCGACCACGCGAGACGGCTGCGACCGCGCTGGCAAGAAGCCCGTCGGATTAGGGCCGGCGAGAAACCCTGGCGCGCACGGAAAGGTAGGGAGAGTCCAGAACCAGGCGACCATCCCTGGTCTGGTTGAGCTTAAGCATGAGGCTGGCGGCCTCGCTTCGCACCTGCTGGTAGCGGTCCGCGGGCAGCATGCTTTTCAGCGCCATGAGCGGAGGGTTTGTGCGCTCCCAGAAGGCCTGTCCCTCCTCAGGTGAGACAAAGGCAAACGTCACTGTGCCAGTTTCCAGCTCGATCGAGGACGCCAGGCCCTCGAACCGGCGGCGGAGCTCCTGCGGATCACCCATAGTTAGCCATCGCCACCACGCCGTCCGGCCGCGCGACTGGAAAGAGTTCGGCTGCCACGCGCTCTGGTCTGGGTGCAAACATCGCGCCAAACACCGACGCCACGACATCGAAGCGGTCGTTGGCAAACGGAAGCTCCTCGGCGTCGGCCTCCTGCCATTGGATCCCCAGGGCGGCTGCTTCGGTGACGCGCGCGCCCCGCTCCGCTGCGGCAATCGCGAAGTTGCCGTTCCCGGCCGCCACGTCCAACACCTCCATCCCGGGTCGGACATCGGCACGATGGGCAAGCGCCTGCGCATGCGGCTCAAGATGAGTGGCTACCTCGCGATAATCCCCGAGGCCCCACATCCACTTCGTCGCTTCCTTCATCCGCGCGTAGGGATCCATGAAGAGGATGAATGATAATCCTCGGATGCGCGCGAGCGACATCCAACGACGTTCACGCGCCGATCCGTGGATCAGAAGCAGCATCCCGCTTCTTAGCTTCCTGACGCTTGGGCTCCCCGCGGGAGCGATCGGTGTCGCCTGGCCGTACATGCGCGCCTCCTTCGGAGCGCCACTGGCCGGTCTCGGCCTCGTGCTCGCGAGCCTGACGCTCGCGTACTTTCTGGCCAGCGCCGCCAGTGGACCTCTCACCGGCCGACTCGGTACCTCGGGCCTGCTCGTGGGAGGCTGCGGCCTCAGCGCCGTAGCGTGGCTGGGCCTGGCGCTGTCGCCTGAGTGGTGGATCGTCCCCCTGGTCAGCTTCGTGGCGGGCGCCGGCTCGGGCCTCATTGATGCCAGCGTGAACGCCCATATCTCTTTGACACGCGGCATCAGATACATGGGGTGGCTGCACGCATCGTGGGCGCTGGGGGCGGCCCTGGGTCCGCCGGTCGTGGTGCTGTCGCTGGCCGGCACCAGTTCGTGGCGGGCAGGCTTCGCGGCGATGGGGGCCGCATTCCTGGCCAATGGTCTGCTGGTCAGTGCCAGGCGCCAGGACTGGGCAAAGGCAACGCTTAGCCCGACCGGCCATCCATCAGAGAAGGCGCCGGGTCGGATCATCTACCGTCGGGCGATAGTGATGCTCGCCGGGCTGTTTCTGGTGGCCGCCGGGCTCGAGGCGACTGCCGGCAACTGGTCATACACCCAGCTCACGGTCGGCCGCGGAGTGCCGGCCGGGCTGGCGACCTGGGGCGCCACCTTGTTCTGGGCAGGACTGGCCGCCGGCCGGGTCGCGCTTGGCGTAATGGGCAATCGTCTCCCCGCCATTCGCTTGCTGGACGCCGGCATCGGCATCTGCGTAGCGGCGACGCTCGCATTCTGGCTTGCGCCGCCGCTGGTTTCGGCCCTGATCGCGCTCCCCATGCTGGGCGCCGCGGTCAGCGTGATCTTTCCGCTGCTGCTCTCACTCACCCCCGGCCGGGTAGGTACGGGGATGACCGCCCATGCGGTCGGATACGGCCTTGCGGCCGGCACGATCGGCGGTGGTGGCGTTCCTGCCGGCATCGGCGTCGTGCTCCAGTCGGTCGGGTTGTTCACCTTAGGACCCCTGCTCACTGTCCTGGCAATCGTGCTGGCGATGCTTCACGCCATCAGCCGAGGCTCGCGGCGATTTGCTCAGCTCGGGCGAGGTCATTCCGGGTCGTGATCTTGATGTTGTCAGGCTCGCCCTCGATCACGGCAACGTCGCCGCCTGCCCACTCGATGACGGAGGCGGTATCGGTGCCGAC
>VBEW01000063.1 GCA_005889225.1 Chloroflexota bacterium
GCGCTCACGTGGGTGCAGGAGAACATTGAGGCCTTCGGCGGGGATACGCAACGGGTCACCATCTTCGGCGAGTCGGCAGGCGCGTTCAGCGTGGCCACGCTGCTGTCGATGCCACAGGCGAAGGGCCTGTTTCGACGAGCGATCGCGCAAAGTGGAGCCGCGCACCACACAAGCTCTTTGGCAACCGCCCAGCTGGTCGGTCGAAACCTGGCCGACAAGCTCAGGGTGGCGCCGACGATGCCGGCGATCGCAGCCGTCCCGCTGGCACGCCTGGTAGAGGCACAGGTGGAGTTGGGGATTGAGGTGGCGCTGCGGCCTGATCCTGGTCGGTGGGGCGAAATCGCGGCGAACGCAATGATCTTCGAACCGGTCGTCGACGGCGAGGTGGTGCCGGCAAGGCCAATCGAGCGGATCGCCGCCGGTGCGGGTGCCGACCTCGATCTGATGGTTGGGACGACGACCGAAGAGTGGCGGTTTTTCCTCGTCCCCGGCGGCGCGATCGACCGCGTCACCGACGACCGTCTATCCACCATGGCGCGCTTCATGGGTCTTGATGTGGAGACCGCGCTGGCGCTGTACCGCGCCTCACGACATCGGGCAACGGCGGGAGACCTCCTCGGAGCGCTAATCACCGACTGGTTCTTTCGCATCCCGGCCATCCGGCTTGCCGAGGCGCACGTCAAGAACGGCGGGTCGACGCATATGTATGAGTTCGCTTGGCGCTCGCCCATCTTTGACGGTCGGTTTGGTGCTGCCCACGCGGTGGAGATCGGATTCGTCTTCGGCAACCTCGGCCGCAAGGGCGCCATGACCCTGGCCGGCACCGAGCCGCCAGGTCTGCTGTCAGATGTGATGCACAAGGCATGGGTCGCGTTTGCCACCAGTGGGGCGCCCGGATGGACGCCGTACGATGCCCACGAGCGGAGGGTGATGCGTTTCGACGCGGCGGGCGGGACGGTTCTGATGGACCCGGCGGCCAAAGAGCGCCAGCTCTGGGACGGCATTCGCTGACGTTTCTTTCTCTACTCCGTAACGGCACAGCACGTCGTATTCAAGAACTGGAGGCGAGTGCGGGATTCGAACCCGCGGTGGAGGTTTTGCAGACCTCTGCCTTACCACTTGGCTAACTCGCCCCGCGCGGCCAATCGCATAGTCTACAAGTCGATCGTCGGCCGTACCGGTCGCGCTATCAGGAAAAAGGTAACCGACCTGCTGCGCTCCGGCGGGCTTGAGAGCACATAATCACGCGTCGTGCTGCGCTTCCGGCTGGCAGTCGCGGGCCTGATCGCGGTCAGTTCGCTCGTGGCCGCCTGCACCCCCAGCCCGGCCATCATCGCGCGGCCGGTGGGAAGCCCGATCAGTATCGGAGCCGTTCTCTCACTTACTGGCAGTCAGTCGGAGAGCGGGCAGATGGCTAAAGAGGGTTACCTCTTTTGTCAGAACTGGATCAACGGCAAGGGCGGCGTCATCGTGAAGGGCGTGAGCCACCCGATGAGTATCGATATTGCCGACGATCAGAGCCGCCCCTCCATCGCTGCCTCGACCACTGAGCAGCTCATCTCTCAGAACCACGACACCCTGCTTCTCGGCGCGACAAACGACGCCACCGCCGCCAGGGCGGCAGTCGTCGCGGAGCGGCACCGGGTACCGCTAATCAGCAGCGGCGCATCATCGGACTCCACGTTTAACAGCCATTACCACTACTTCTTTGGGGTACTCACTCCGCATAGCCGCCAGTTCCAGGGCGTGATCGACATGGCTCTGGCCCAGAGTCCCAAACCGCAGTCGGCGGCGATCATGTTCGCGAGCGACAGCCTTTCGACCGAGGTGGCCGGCGCCACGGCGAGCTATGCGGCTGCGAAGGGACTGAATGTCGTGTACGGGGCCAGTTATCCGTCGGGGGTCAACGACTTCAGCGTGTATTTGTGGACAGCCGCGAGCGTCGGGCCCGATCTTATTCTCGAGATTGGTCACGAGGGTGAGAGCGTCCGGACGGTGCAGCAGGCCCAATACATGAACGTTCAGCCCAAGTTGCTCGCGTTCAGCGACGGTCCCGGCACGTCCCGCTTCATAGAGGTTCTGCGCAAGTCTGCAAACTACGCCGTAGGGACGACGCAATGGGCGCCGGCGGCAAGAAACCGAACGAGCTACTTCCTGGACAGCTTTCATTACTCGCTTGCGTATGCGGCGCGGTTTGGACACCTCCCGGATCAGCATGCTGCCGCGGCCACCGCCGCCTGTCTCACCCTCGAGGTGGCGATCGAGCGGGCTCGCTCGACCGACGCGGATCACGTCCGCAAGGCGCTGACCGATATCGACCTCAACACCTTCTTTGGCGAAATCAAGTTCGATGACCGCGGGGCGAACATCGCCAAGCCTGTGTACGTTCAGCAGGTTCAGTCAGGTCGAACCGCGTTGATCTGGCCGCCCGATATCGCCACCGCCCGCCCGCGCTATCCCGA
Organism: Chloroflexota bacterium; assembly: GCA_005889225.1. Lineage (GTDB taxonomy): Bacteria > Chloroflexota > Dormibacteria > CF-121 > CF-121 > CF-13. The sequence goes on from VBEW01000063.1 coordinate 2,463, forward strand.
CCCCGGCTGGGCGAAGCGCTAGGTAGCGAGCAGGGGCTAGCGGTCGGCGAGCAGCTGCGCCAGGTGCGCCATCACGCGCACCCCTGACCCGGTCGGCCCCTTCGGCACCGTTCTCAATTCCGGCGCGTCCTGCCAGGCGCTGCCCGCGATATCGAGGTGCACCCAGGGGCGGCCGTCCACGAACTCGCGCAGGAAGAGCGCCGCCGTCGTCGCGCCCGCCCAAGGGACTGTCGAATTCTTGATGTCTGCGATCTCGCTCTCGATCAATCCGTCATAGTCCGCCCAGGTTGGAAGTTCCCAGACGCGCTCCCCCGCCAGGTCGGCCGCGCGGCGCACCAGGTCCATCAGCGACGGGTCGTTTCCAAAGGCGCCGATCGCGAGCGGGCCGAGTGTTCTCGCAATGGAGCCAGTGAGCGTGGCGATGTCGACGATATGGGTCGCCCCCTCGTTCACCGCATAGGTGATGCCGTCGGAGAGAACCAATCGCCCCTCAGCATCGGTGTTGATGATCTCAATGGTCTTGCCGCCCGAGCCGGTCACAACATCCCCCGGTTTGATCGCCTTACCCGACGGCATGTTCTCGGTGGTCGGCACAATGCCGATGACATTGATCTTGGGCTTGAGCTCGGCGATCGCGAGCATGGCGCCGACCACGGCGGCGCCGCCGCCCATGTCGGACTTCATCTTCTCCATGTTCAGGGACGGCTTGATCGAGATCCCACCACTGTCGAACGTGATGCCCTTGCCGACGAGCGCCAGCGTTGGAGCACCCTTTCGACCACCGGCATATCGCAGGATGATCATCTTGGCGGGCTCGTCCGAGCCACGGGCCACCGCGAGCAGGGCACCCATCTTCAAGCGGCGCATGTCGTCCATGTCCAGCACCTTGAGGTCGAGACCGGTCGCCCTGGCCGCCTCCTTCACCTTCTCCGCGAACACGCTTGGGGTGAAGGCGTTCGCCGGCGTATTCACCCAATCTCGAATACGGTTCGTCGCCTCAGCCAGAACGATGGCATCCTTGACCGCGGCTGAGGCGGCCTTGTCCCCGTCGAGCCCGATGATGGACAGCGACTCGATGGGTGCAACGGCATTCTCGTGCCTGGTCTTGAGCGACCCAGTATCGAAGTTGCTCAGTCCGATGCCCTCTGTGGCGGCCCGCGCCAGGTCGGCGGTCTCGGCCCTCCCCGTGACCTCCTTCGGCAGCACGACCGCGAGCCGGCGGTGGCCACGACGGCGCAGGGTTTGGCCGGCCGCTTGCAGAGCATTGCGAAGCCGCACCATGTCGAGCTGCTCCACCCTTCCAACCCCGACGAGCACGGTCCAGCGGCTGGGCAGCGTGTTGAGATTGTGGATCGGCACCAGCTCCATGAACTTGCCGCGGAATTCCCGCTCCTTGAGCAACTGCTCGATGGCACCCTTGAGCCTCTTGTCCAGGGCCGCGGCTTCTTTTGGGACATGCGTCTGACCTTCGAGGATCGGAAGGATCAGCGCGTCCGCCTCCACCTTCTCGGCAGCCGTCTCTACCAGCCGTGCCTGCATGCCTTCTCCTCTCCCCGTCGGGCTTTCGTATTGTACGAGCCGCCTGCGGCGCTCGGGGTCGGCGCCTCGACATCGTATAACCGGTAACGTGGTCGGTGGCTGATTCGAGCCGCGGCGATTTCGTCTAGCGCGCCGGGGATTCGCCGGCCCGCTTTCGCGCCTGCCGCTCCTGGAACCGCCGCTCCATCTCGACCAGGTCGGCGTTCGTGTAGCGATATCGGCCCAACTCGTCCTGCCGGCTCGCTCTGGCGATGCCGAGCCGGATCCAGGTGGCGATCGTCGCGGGTGAGACGCCGAGTTTCTCGGCGGCCTCCGTAATTGAGTAGAGGTGCTCCTCAGCCATCGGTCGAGGTTATCGAACCCGAACATCATGAAGATCCCCCTGACGTTGGGCGATCGCGCCCGCCGGTACGATAGCTCATGGATGGAAGAGCTTCGGCCGCCCGTAAGGTGCCCGCAATGCAACGGCCAGCCCAACTGGCAGGAAGTGCGACAACCATATGTTGACGAGGACCCGCCGGGCCGGCTGGGCGTGCACCCCCTGATCGGGTGGCGCTGCAATATCTACCCATACTTCCTACCCGTCTCGCAGTGGGAGAGTTAGCTAGAACTCGAGCAAGGCGGACGGCTCGATAAAGAGGATTTCGCCAGCCGGTATGAGCTCGAGACCCTTCTCGAATTTCGGCGGTCGCGGCGCGATGCCGGGCACCGGTCGCCGGCGACCGACCTGCCGTGCGATCTCCGCAAGCAGGATCGAGGCGATAAGACGCAGCGGCGCGGGCCCGACGGACTCGAGGCCTAGCGTTGCAATCTTCATACGGTCTGCCTCGCTGGTCCTCATCTCGTCAGGGCGAGCCCCGACGATGATCAATTGCCGCTTGCCGTGCGTAAGTCCCAACCGATGAAGCGAAATTCCAGGGCCGGATGGCGTGACAAGGACGATCTCTTCGTAGCGCGACGCACTGTCGAGGCTTGTTGGATGGATGCGCAACGGATTCTTGTGGCGACGCGCGGCAGCCCTCGCCTCGCGTCGCACCGCCGAGGTACCGTCAAACCAGTCGGCGCCGCGGTCTTCGAGCAGAACGTCGTGGAAGCCAAACGCCGCCGCCGAGCGAAGACTCGATCCAACCTCGACGTGGTCATCTCCAACGATCATCAGCCATGGTCGGCGAGTTTCCGGCCGCATCGCGCGGGCCTGAGGGCCTGACCCTCGTAGCACATACCAGGCGCCGACCGCAGCCGCCGCAGCCACATTGAGCGTGTTCACCGTACGGGATTGGGTAGGGATCACCACGATCTCGTCGGCCGCAGCGAGGGTCTTCCGCGAAACACCGCGACGTTCATTGCCGACAGCGAGCGTCGCGTCGCCACGAAGGGGTCGTCGACCGTAGATCTCGCTTGCCCCAGCCGCGTTCTCAACCGCGATCAGCCGTCCGGTAATCGATTGCGAACACGATGCGCCGAGGAGTCGCGCTGCATCATCAATCCGGCTGAGGTTCGCCGGATTCTCAACCCCATCGGCGAAGAGTGTGAGCGTCAATCGAGGAGCTGGCGAAGCCGAGCGGCGATCGCATCTGCGCGGGCTTCGTGTTCGCGGGTGCGCGCACCCCGCTCACCGCGGAGGCGGCGTTCGTGCTGGAGCACGTGATGCCCAAGCTCGTGCGCAAGAACATAACCGAGCATGAAACGCCGCAGCGTGTCCCCTGGCCATGACACCACGCCTTCCTCGCGGAGATCAGCACCCGCAGCCCGCAGTTGGGCTCGCTCGTGCGGCGCCAGCACAAAGCCCAGCCGCCAAGGAGACGGCGCTTGATCGTAGAGAACGATTCGGCCCGGCGCGACCAATTTTGCCAAAGTCAGCCGCTTGGTTGCTGGGGGAGCAGGGACCAACTCCACCGACGCCACGCCGTAGTAGGTCACCTCACCAATGATCCTCAGCGCGTCGCGAACATCGCTCGCCGATGCCGGGTGGTGTCGCCCGGCTTTTGGGCGGCGCGCACGCACAACCGGGAACTTCGCTCGTCGCGCGGCACGCATGCGACGCGGGTCGCTGCGGAGACTACCAGCCATGCGCTCCATGATGCCTCAAAATACGGGGCCGGCAACAACGCCTAGCTGCTACGCTTCGCGCGATGTCGCACTGGCTCATTCAGTTGATCAGTGCCGGCGGTCTGCTGGCGATCTTTCTCACGATGGCGGCGGAAAGCGCGGGGATTCCCATATCGAGTGAGATCGTGGTCCCATTAGGAGGCGCCCTCGCCGCGCAGGGGAAGCTGTCGTTCGTCGGCGTCGTGATCGCGGCCAGCGCCGGCAACCTGCTCGGTTCGCTGGTCGCCTACTTGCTGGTCCGCCGTTATGGCGAGGCCCTGATCCTCGGGCCGGGTCGCCGGGTCGGCCTGACGACCGGCCATTTGCGCCTGGCGAATCGTTTCTTCGAGCGCTGGGGCCTGTTTGCTGTCTTTGCCGGTCGGCTCCTCCCGGTAATCCGGACCTATATCTCGTTTCCCGCCGGACTCTCGCGGATCTCCGTCGTGCCCTTCTCGGTGGCGACCATCCTGGGAGCGGTCCCATGGAATCTTGCCCTGGCGTATGCCGGCTACAAGCTGGGTCAGAACTACGAGCGCGTCGCCTCCGTTCTCGGTCCATTTACGATACCGTTGGCGGTTATCGTCTTCGTGCTGGTCGTCGCCGCGTATTACTATGGCCGGCGGCTCGGCGAAATCGAGAGCTAACCGGGGCAGAACCAAGCCCGGTCAGGGAGCTGGTTGAAATACGGCGGCCAGCCGCCGACGCCGGGGCCTTCGCGAGCCATCATCTTCCCAGTCGTGGCATCAGAGATGACTACGATCCATCCGGTGAAGCGGCCCCGCGAGCTGGGAAATGTTCCCGTGTACGCGACCACCCACACCGGGGTTCCGGGTGGGATCGACCCCCGACCGATGCCCGGGTCCGGCGTCTGGAACTCCTGGAACGTCATCAGTTTTGCGCTCGCCGACGAGCCCTTGGGACTACCAATTACGGATTGGATTGCCTTCGACCGGGAGACGGCCGGACATGCGATCCCCCCTGGGTGGGCGACCAGGACAACCGCGACGGCCAGGGCGGCGAGCGCCAGTACGATGGCCAGGCCGACGATTCGGAGCCGCGGCGGAAAAGCTTCGGGAGAGGAACGGCTAACGGACGGCAGCCACGACTTCCGGATCGAGACCCGGATATTTCTGAAACTCGGCGACGCGTTCTCGCTTCAGGCGCTGCACCATCGCCTGATACTCATCGGCGCGACCGGTGCGTTCGTACAGCCGCTTCGGCTGCAGGACCTCGACATCGTCGACGCCCGGGACGCCCTGAGCAACCTCATAACCGAAGTCGGAATCCCGCGTCCAGGCAATCGTGCCCTCCGCGATGGCCTTGACGATCGCGCTCGAGTACTCGATGGTGAGCTTCTTGCTATTCGGTGACCCTTCCGGGCCGCCGACTCGGCCGGTGTTCAATAAATAGACCTCGAACGGGCGCGACCGGTGCAACTCGAGGAACCGATTGCCCTGCTGCTCGTGGCGCAGTGGGAAGAAGGGGTTGGTGCCCGGCACGCGTAGCGCCTTGCCCATCTCGTCTTTTCCACCGGCGGACGTACCCTGCGTTTCGCCCAGCATGAAGTAGGCGGCGGCGTGCTCGGAATCCAGACGCGCCACCCCTGGGATGATGCTTTCGTTGCGGTTCAGAATCAGCAGGACGTCAGCCGGTCCGATGTTGCGGGCGTCTTCTACCCAGCCCAGCGCCGCCAGCTCGAAGGTGGCGCGGCCATTCTGCGTATAGCTCGCGTCGTAGAAGTCGACCGACCCACCATCCTCCTTTTGGGACACGTTCTCGAGGTAGGCGTCCCGCTTGGTCACGGCGCCGTAGATGGTCGGCTCGTGTTTTGGGTCAAGGCTGAAGGTCTTCGCAAAGCAGCCGTTCTCAGTGCCATAGATTTTTCCCTTCGGCATCAGCGCGATGAAGTCGTCTTGCACCGGCTTGGAATCGTTTTGCCTGGTGAAGGTGGTGGTCGTCTTGCCTGTGCCGCTGAGTCCCACGATCAGGACGACCCGCTGCGCCTTGCCAACCGGGATGACTTTGCAGCCGGCGTGCATGGCGAGACCGCCGGCGTCATAGACCTTCTTGTTCCACATGCGGAGCCCGCCCTTCTTCGACTCACCGAAGTAATCGGAGTTGAGGACCCGCGTGATGCCCGCTTCGAGGTCGACAAAAATCGCCCGGTCGCTCGGGTAGCCAGGCGCGGTGAGGTTCGGCGTGTAGATCATCGTGACTTCCGGCTGTCGGCCACCGTCCGGTGGGTAGTAGAGATGCCGCTGCATGCCGGCAATGTTGGCGTTGCGCGCCTCGATGAAGAGCCGGGCCGGGGTCAGGAAGGTCGGGTCGTTACCGATGACGCCATCGAGCAGCACCATCTCCTGGTCGCGGATGTACTCGTCCTGGAGCTTCGCCCATTTCCGGCCTTCCTCCGGCGTCACGGTTTGCGCCGTATGCTCCTCCGGTCGGTCGGTGACGATGTACGTGCTCTTGGTGCTGCGTGAGTCCACGCGCGTGTGGACGTTGTAGTTGTCGTAAATGGTGCGCCGCACGTTCGGCATCCTGGCGGTGAGCTCTCGAAGCTGTTCGGCGGAAGGGTTCTCGATCAGGCGCTTGGACTCAGGGATATACCCGCTGCGGATCTCGATGGTCACTCAGTACAGGATACTGGGAGGACGGACGCCGACCTAAATCCCCATCACGCCGACAAGCTCTTTCACGGAGTCGGCCGACCGTCGCAACGAGGTGCGTTCATCGTCGGTGAGATCCAGCTCGATGATCTCCTCCGCACCGCCGGCGCCGAGCTTCACCGGAACGCCCACGAACAGGCCGCGAATACCGTATTCGCCTTCCAGTCGTACCGCACACGGCAGGATCTGCTTTCGGTCGAGCGTGATGGCGTCGACCATCTCCGCGACGGCGGCCGAGGGAGCGTAGTAGGCGCTGCCGGATTTCAGCAGGTTCACGATCTCGGCACCGCCATCCCTCGTGCGTTTCACGATGGCCTCGATGCGATCCGGCTTGATCAGCTTGGTGATCGGCACGCCGGCCACGGTGCACATGCGCGCCAGCGGCACCATCGTGTCACCATGCCCTCCGAGCACAAACGCCTGCACATCGTGGACGGAGACGTTGAGCTCGAGCGCAATGAAGGTGCGGAAGCGGGCCGTGTCGAGGACGCCGGCCATCCCGAGGACACGCTGCCTCGGAAATTTGCTCACCTCGAGGGCTAGCTGCGCCATCGCATCCAGCGGATTGCTGACGACGATCAGCGTCGCATTGGGCGAGTGACGGACCAATTCCTCCGTCACCCCACGGACGATGCCCATGTTGGTCTTGACCAGATCGTCACGCGACATTCCCGGCTTGCGCGGCACCCCGGATGTGATGACGCAGATGGCCGACCCGGCCGTTTCTTCGTAGCCGTTGGTACCAGTGACCCGCGAGTCGTAACCAACGATCGGCCCAGCCTGCAGCATATCCAGCGCCTTACCCTGCGGCAGCCCTTCTACAATGTCGACCAGCACGATGTCGGCGTAGCGCCGCTCGACGAGTCGCTGGGCGAGAGTGGCGCCGACATTACCGGCTCCGACCACTGTGATCTTCGAGCGGCCCATCCGTTCGTACCGTAACAAATCATCGATCGCCGGGTTACACTCCGCGCCATGACCACCGCCATCGAGGCCACGGAGCGTCGCTTTCTGAAGACGCTCCACGAGACTGCCGTCCGGCAACACATCTCGTGGCGAGGCCTGCTCGTGCTCAGCAGCTTTTGGTTCGCGATTGCCTATGTGATGCAACCGCTCGGCGGCAACATCATCCCGCTGCTGGTTGCCCGCTTTACCGATCCGATGACCGTCCATCTCGGCCCGCTGGCGATCCCGGTCGACGTCAACACCTATGTCTCGCTGCTGGACACGATCGGCGCCGCTTTTGCCATCGTCTGGCAGCCGGCGATCGGCGCCATCAGTGACAACGCTCGCTTCTCGCTGGGGCGCCGGCGACCCTTCATCGCGATCGGCGTCGTCGGCGACATCATCTTCCTTACGCTGATCGCCTTCGTCACGTCCTACTGGGCGCTGCTCCTCGTTTACGTCTTCTTCCAGATGGCCTCCAACACGGCGCAGGGGCCGTACCAGGGCATGCTGCCCGACCAGGTGCCGGCCAACCAGCGAGGCGAGGCCTCCGGCTACTACGGGCTGATGAACATGCTGGGAACCATCGTTGGTTTCCTCGTTGTCGGCGCGCTCTTGATCCCGACCCACCACGTGCGGCTGGCGATTCTCACGCTGCCGCTGGTGGTGGCAATCGCCGGGGTTCTCGTCATCTTCGGCGTGCCCGACCGGCGCCGGACTTCGGCCTCGAGCCAGCCGCTGGCCCGTTCCGTCTTCCTCAGCTTCGCGATCGACACCAGGCGGTATCGCGACTTCGCCTGGTTGATGGTCTCGCGGCTCTTTTTCCTGATGGCGCCGGTCGGCATCTCGACCTACGCCTTCAATTTCATCCGCTACACCTTCAACTATTCGGAGGGGAAAGCGTCGCTCTACGCGAGTGCTTTACAGGCGATCGTCGTCGTCTTTGCGGCGATCCTCTGCATGACCGCCGGCTTCATGGCCGAGCGCTACGGCAAGAAGCGGCTGATCGCCGCCGCCTGCATCATCGGCGCGGTCGGCTCGAGCTTGCTGATCTTCGCTCCCAGCCTGCCCTGGATTCTCGGCTTCGGCCTGATCGTCGGGATCTCCCTGGGGATCTTCCTGTCGGTCGACTGGGCGTTCATGACCGATCTCATCCCCAAGGCCGAGGCCGGCCGCTACATGGGCGTCTCCAACATCGCGACCGCCAGCGCCGGGCTGATCGCGCGGCCAATCCTGGGACCGATCATCGATGGTTTCAACAACAACCGCCAGAGCGCGGTCGGCTATCGCGTGATGTTCGGCATCGTGACGGGCTTCTTCGTGATCGCCCTGCTCACCCTGCGACCGGTCCGCGAGATCAAGGTTGAGTAGGGTCAGTCGAGCACGGGCAAGCTAACGGCGACCTCAGTCCCCTTGCCTTCGGCGCTCTTTACCACGATCTCCCCGTTGTGGGCATCGACGATCCATTTGGCGATGGCGAGCCCGAGGCCGCTGCCGCCATTCTCCCGGGTGCGCGCCTTGTCCGCCCGGTAGAAGCGCTCAAAGATGTGCGGCAAGTCCTCGGATGGGATCCCAGCGCCGTTGTCGGCCACGGTGACGCGGGCGCGGCCATCGCGGCGGATGACGCCCACCGAGACTTCGCCACCCGACGGGGTATGGGTCAGCGCATTGTCGATCAGGATCAGCAGCAGCTGACGGACGCGGAGCAGGTCAGCCTCCACCCGAACCCCGCCATTGAGATCGGGCCGCAGGTGCACGCCCCGCTCCTCCGCCAACGGTTCGGTCTGCGTCATCAGGTCCCGGACGACGTCGTTCAACTCGACCGGCTCGCGATCGATGCGCAGCTGTTTCGCGTCGGCCAGGGCGAGCGTCGTCAGGTCTCCAACGATGCGGCTCAGCTGCTCGACCTCCTCGACGATGCTCAGGGCATAGGCACGGTTCGCCCCGTTCGCCCGCCGGAGCCAGGCTTCGACGTTCGTGCGGATCAGGGTCAGCGGCGTTCGCAATTCATGGGACGCATCCGCCACGAACTCGCGCTGGCGCTGAAAGGCCCGGCTGATCGGCCGGAGGGAACGGCTCGCCATCAGCAGTGAGGCGAGAGCGCCCAGCAGGATGCCGACGCCGGACGCGACCACCAGCTGCCGCACCAGGCCCGAGAGGGCGTCGTCGACCCAGGAGACCGGCTGCGCCACCTGCAGCACGCCGACGACCTTGTGGGTTTTCGGGTTGACGATGGGGCTGGTGTCGATCGTGTAGAGGTCGGTGCCGTTCGAGATGCGGGTGTCCACCGAACGACCGGCCTTGGCGGCTGCGATCGGCGCGCTCAGGCTCGGGTTGTTGAACAGTTTCTTGAGTTCGGGGCGCGGCTGGCCCTGCTCCTGGCCCTTGATATCGAGCACCCTGATGAAGGTGTCGGCAACGCTCGGATCGAGCAGCCCCTGCCCGTTGAACGTGACCGTGTCGCCGGTGACGGCGAAGTCTTTATAGGCCTGGGCGACCGCAAGCCGGAGGTCGTTGTCGGCTTTCGCCTGCAGGGCCTGCGACACCGTGACGTACACGATGAGGTCGAAACAGCCGAGGATCAGGACGAGCAGGACGAAATACTGGGCCGCCAGGCGCGCCAGGGCGCCCCGGAACATCAACCCGACAGCCGGTAACCGACGCCATACACCGTCTGGATGAGCTTCGGGGAACGGCCCTCGTCGATCTTGTCGCGAAGGTAGGAGATGTAGACGGCAACTCGGTTCGTGGTGCCTTCGAAGTTGTAGTCCCACACCCGTTCGGCGATTTGCGCCTGGGTCAGCACCTGGTTGGGATGACGCATCAGGAATTCGAGGAGCGCGAACTCGCGCGCGGTCAGCTCGATCGGCGTGTCGCCGCGCCGGACCTGGTGGGTCTTGAGGTCGAGCACGAGGTCGGCCACCTGCAGTCGGTTGGCGTGGCCGTTCTTTTGCTCACGGCGCATCAGCGCCCGCAGCCGGGCCAGCAGCTCCTCGAAGGCAAACGGCTTGGGCAGGTAATCGTCGGCGCCGGCGTCGAGGCCGGCGACCCGATCATGGATCTGGTTGCGCGCGGTCAGCATGATCACCGGTGTCTGGATCCGGTTCTGGCGCAGCCAACGGCAAACTTCCAGGCCGTCCTTCTTGGGAATCATCAGGTCGAGGATGATGGCGTCGTAGCGGGCCGTTTCGGCCAGCTCTTGGGCCCGTTCGCCGTCCAGCGCGACATCGACGGCATAGCGCTCGTCCTCCAGGAGCTGCTTGAGCAGCGTCGAGAGCTTCCGCTCGTCCTCGACAAGGAGGAGGTTCATCGGGTTGTGGCTCCAGTGTACCGGGTCGCCGGCGTGCTTTTGGCGACGGCCAAACCGTAGCAGGCCGTTGTTAGAGCGGTATTAGCCCGCGACCGCCTGGGCTTGCTGGGCGGGCAGCGCCGCGAGATCGGCCGCTGTCAGCAAGTGATTACCGGAGATCCGGCTGCCGCTGTCCACGAACCGCCCCAGACTGGCCCGCGCCCGGCCGACGTTCCAGCCCAGGATGTCGCAGTACTCGACAAAGGTCTCGCCGGCAAAGAACCGTTCCGCCTCTGGCCGATAATTTTCGACGCTCAGATCGGCCACCGCCTGCCAGATCACCCTTGTCAGGAGCGACTGGACCGCCTCCAGGGGAATATCCGGTTCCGCTGCGCCTTTTCTCATCCCTTCCTCCGATCGAACGCCGCGGCAGGGCGGTTTTGCCGTGCCAATTGAATGATAGCTTCGCTAATTTAACAAGTGGTAGCGACAATGTCAATCACGGCGCCCGGAGCGTGGCGGCGGGCGCCCGGCCCGATTCGGCCCGGCGGTCGGGTGATGCAGCAGGCCGGCCGCTCTGAGCCGAGCATCGAGGCGGGTGAGCTGCCGGCCCACGGCGGGCGGCAGCAGGGCCAGGTGCGGAATGCGTTCCAAGTGCTTGGCGATCGGCCAGAGATCCTCCTCGGCCGTCATCCAGTGCAGGCCGTCAAAACGGGCCAGGTTGACGGGCCGGCCGTGGCCGCGGAGGGTACGCTCCCCGGCGAGGTTGTAGTAGTGCTCGAAGTAGGACATGGCGAGTTCGCGGAGCGTGCGGTAGACGGGCTCGCGGTATCGCAGACCGGTGAACTTGCTGGTGCCGATGGCGCCCCACAGGCCCCGCCGCCTGAAGACGGCGATCACGTGGTCCTCGTCGCGCACCGCGGTCAGGTCCATGATCAGTGGCGGGTGACCCTGAACCCGCAGGGCGGCGGCCGCCAGCACAGCGCCTTCGATGCAGTTGGCGGTCCGATCCCGCAGCACCCGCCGGGGCGAGCGGAACGTGTCGCCGTCGGCCTCGACGTTATAAGGGATGGCGTCCAGAAACTGCTGGACCTTCGCCGGCGTGTTGAGCCGTCGACGGAACACGACCAGCTCCGCGGGCGTGAGCAGAGCAACGGCACGGGGCATCATCGGCTATGGCAAAATCTGTAGTTCGACGCGGCTGTGGTGAAATTGGTAAACACGCTAGGTTCAGGGCCTAGTGGGCGCAAGCCCTTGAAGGTTCAAGTCCTTTCAGCCGCATTCCTCCAGCTTCGAGGCGCTCACTAGCGTCCGACCTCCATGTACCAGTCGCTGACGTACGCGTAGCGCTCCTCAGACTCGATCGCCGAGTCGAGCCGCACCCCGTGGATCCGCGTGCTGACCGCCATGACGTACCTGGGGCTGTAGATGAAGACCGCAGGCAGCTCCTTGGCAAAGTCTTCCTGGAACGTCGCGTAGGCCTTGGCCCGTGCCGCCAGGTCGAGCGTATTGCGGCCATCCTCGAGGTCGCCATCGATGAACACGTTCTTCTTCATCCCGGCAAAGTTGAAGCCGCCGGGGTGGGCCTGCGACGAGTGCCAGAACGTATAGACGTCGGGGTCGGGACCGTTGTCGAACGCCGTCAGCGTCATGTCGAAGGTGCGCGGGTTCAGGTAGTCGTGGATGAGGGACGCGGTCGTGACCGGCCGCACCTCGGCCACGATGCCGACCTCCGCCAGCTGGTCCGCGACCTTCTCGGCAACCCGTTCATACGGCGGGACATCGCTCGAAACGGTCAGGCCGAAGCTGAGGCTTATGTTCCCCTTGGTTCGGATCCCGTTGACGAGAACCCAGCCCGCGTCATCGAGCAGCTGGGCGGCACCGGCCGGGTCGTGGGCCGGTTGCTGGGCGGCGCTGTCATAGGCCCAGGTGATCGAGCGCGGGATCGGCCCATCGGCCGGAATCGCCTGCCCGCCCAGAACGTCACGGATGATCGCGGTCCGGTCGATCGCCTTTGCGATCGCCTGTCGCACCTTGATGTCCTGGAAAAACGGCTCCTCGGTCTTCAGGTTGAACAGCAGCTCCGAATATTGATAGGTAGAGGCGGACAGCACGCGCACGTCACGGTTCCCCCGCTCCTGGGCCGCAGCCGACGGGGTGAGATTGGCGAGGCCGCTGATCTGCCCGCGGTCGAGCGCCTCCAGCGCCGCCGCCTGCGAGGGGAAGCTTCGGATCGTCATCGTCTCCAGCCAGGGCTGGCGCCAGGCAAAGGGATTGCGCTCGAGTTGGATGCGATCCGCCAGGTTCGCCACCATCCGGAAAGGGCCGGTCCCCACCGGGTTCAGGTTGGGCGAAGCCGAGGCGAGCTCGGCGATCGACTTGCCCGCCAGCAGATGCGAGGGAACGATGTCGAGCAGTTCGAGGTTCGCCAGGAAGCCGGCATTGTGCCCGGGCAGGGCGAAGCGCACATGCGAGGAATCCACGGCGGTAGCGATGATGTCTTTCCAGCTCTGGTTCAGGAGCGCCCCCGGGAACTGGGGATCCTGGACGGTCCGGACCGTGAAAACGACGTCATCCGCCGACACCGAGGTGCCATCCGACCAGCGGGCGTTGGGCCGCAGGGTGAACGAGTAGGTCCGCCCGTCGGGGCTCACGTCCCAGCGCGCGGCGAGGCGTCCCTGGACCCGTCCGGTTGGCAGGACGCGGACGAGCGGTTCGAAGAGGAGCGCGTCGAGGTCGTTGGACCCCGCGGTCGCTTCGCCGTATAGCGGGTTCAGCGAGCCCAGCTGACCGACCACGCCTTCGACAAACGTGCCGCCCGGGCGCGGCATCTCCGGAGCGAGGACGACATTCCGGAACACGAGCGCGAGGATGGCCACCAGGACGAGCAGCGGCACGCCCGCCCCCGCGGCGAGCAGCCCGCGCCGGATCAAGCTCCGGGGCTTACCCGGATATAGACGATCGAGACCGCGACGAACAGGACCACCAGTCCGATCGTGGCGTAAAAGAGGTTCTTTTCCAGGCCTCGTTTGGTGCGATAGCCGCCGCCCGAATCGCCCCCGCCGCCGATGGTGCCGCCCAGCCCGCTCGCCTTCGGGGTCTGGAGGAGGACGCCGAGCATGACCAGGAGCGCGAGCACGAGTTCCACCACACCGAGAAATGTCCTCATCGCCAGGGCCGCTGAATTATACCGCCAACCCGCCGATTTGCCCGCTGCAACCTAGCATTGACAGATACACAAATTCGTAGTAGTATCCGATGTGTACGGCTCGGCACGCTGCCTCCGGTTGCCCCTCCTCCTCCTGGCGCTGCTGGTCGCCTCCTGTGCGCCGGGCCGTACCCCTTCCCCAGCGATTGCCCCACTCCCCCTGCCCGCCGCCGCCACGTCGCCGATTATCAGCGGCGGCGATCAGTTGGTTCCGCTGCCCGATGGTCCGGCCGCGTTCGCCGCGATCGTGGACGTTTTGCGAACGGCGCGGCGCTCGATCGACCTCGAGCTTTATGAGTTCCAGCGGCTCGATCTGGCCGCGCTGGTGCTCGATGCCCACGACCGGGGGGTCACGGTCACCGCGATCAAGGATCCGTCGGAGCGCAGCAGTACAACTACCTGGGCCGTGCTCGAGCAGGGCGGCGTCCGGGTGGTGGCATATCCGCTCGAGCGCTCGACGATCGACCATGTGAAGCTCGTGATCGCGGACGGCGTGCGCGCCGTCGTCGGTGGCATCAACTGGGGCATCCGCTCGTCACTGAACCACGACGTCGACATCCTCGCCGCGGGCCCGGTGGTCGACAACCTCGCGCGCGTCTTCCGGCAGGACCTGGCGCTGGCCGGCGAGCCGGCACCCATCCCGCCGCCCGCAACCGACCGGCAGGTGCAGGTACTCGTCACCCATCCGGGCGACGGGATTCGCGCCGCCGCATTGGCCGCCGTCGCCGCCGCGCGCCAATCGATCGACGTCGAGATGTTCGTTCTCAGCGATCGCGTGATCCTCGACGCGCTCGTCGCCGCGGCGCAACGCGGGGTCAGCCTTCGGGTCTTACTCGACCCGACCCAGCCGCAGAATGCCAGCACCATGGCATTGCTGCAGGCGGCCGGCGCCGCGGTCCGCTTCTACGTCCAGGCCGGCGATGAGTTACTTCATGCGAAGCTGGGCATCTTCGATCGCGGCACCGTGCTCTTCGGGAGTTGCAACTGGTCCTACTCCGGGTTCACGCGCAACCACGAACTCGACCTGCTGGTCCACGATGCCCGGCTGGCGTGGATCTTTCTCAGTCGGATGGAACAGGACTGGGTGGCCTCAACACCGTAGGTCGTCACCCGTCATCTCGGCCGGCGGCCGCAAGCCCACGAGCGGCAGCAGGGTCGGCGCGATGTCTCCCAGCTTGCCGGCCTCCCGCAGCTGGGCCACGCCGGGCGCGCCCGCCAGGATGAACGGCACGGGGCTGGTGGTGTGCGCGGTCAATGGCGCGCCGGTCTTCGGGTCGACCTTCAGCTCGGCGTTGCCGTGGTCCGCGGTGATCGCGAGGATTCCCTCGCCGGCGAGGATAGCCTTCCCGATACGCCCCAGCATCTCGTCAACGACCTGGACCGCCTCGACCGTGGCCGGAAAGACGCCGGTGTGGCCGACCATGTCTGGGTTGGCGAAGTTCACCACCAGGAACCGATAGCGACGGGTTGCCAGCCGGTCGAGGAGCACATCGGTAACCGGGCGCGCGCTCATCGCCGGCTGCAGATCGTAGGTCGCGACCTTGGGAGACGGCACGAGCAGGCGGTCCTCGCCCTCGAACGGCGACTCGCGCCCGCCGTTCAGAAAGTAGGTGACATGCGCGTATTTCTCGGTTTCAGCCGTATGGAATTGCCGCCACCCGGCGGAAGAGACAACTTCGGCCAGAACGCCCACCAACGGCTCATCGGGAAACGCGACCTCCGCCGGCAGGCCCTTCTCGTACTCGGTGAACGTGACGAAGTGCGCCAGTCGTGGGCGGTGTGCGCGCTGGAAGTGGTCCCAGGTGTCATCGACGATGGCGTGGCTGAGTTGTCGGGCCCGGTCTGGCCGGAAGTTGAAGAAAATCACACTGTCGCCGTCGCTGATAGGGGGAACCGGGTCGGTGCCCGGCGGCACGATCCGGGTCGGCTTGAGGAACTCGTCGGTGGTCCCGGCCGCGTAGCTTTGCTTGATGAAGGCAACCGGATCCGCGGCCGTCGGGCCGGTCGCCTCGACCACCGTGCGGTAGGCCAACTCGGTGCGCTCCCAGCGCTTGTCGCGATCCATGGCGTAGTAGCGCCCACTCACCGATGCGATCCGGCCGGCCCCGATCCGCTTCAGCTCAGCGAGCAGATCCTCCACGAACGCGGCGGCGCTGGTCGGAGGTTCGTCGCGACCATCCGTGAAGGCATGGAGGTAGATCCGCGGCATGCCAAGCTGGCGCGCCATCTCGACCAGGGCGACCAGGTGGCTGGTGGAGCTGTGGACGCCGCCGGGCGACACCAGCCCCATCAGATGCAGCGCGTGCCGGTCGCCGACATCAGTCATGGCCCCCAGCAACACCGGGTTCCGCTTGAAGGATCCATCGCCAATGGCGAGGTTGATCCGGGTCAGGTCCTGGTAGACGATCCGCCCGGCGCCGATATTGAGGTGGCCAACCTCGGAGTTTCCCTGCTGACCCTCCGGCAGCCCGACGGGCTTGCCGGCCGCGGCCAGGGTAGTGTGCGGCCATCGCGCCCAGAGCGCCTCCCAGTTCGGTTTCTTCGCGGCGGCGATCGCGTTTCCGGCCGGGTCCACTCGATAGCCCCAGCCGTCGATGATCACGAGGACGAGCGCCGGCTCGGACCCGCTCACAACCGCGGCGACTGGACCACTTCGGCCGTCGTCTGGACGATCCGGGTGAAGTCGGCAGCCTTGAGGCTTGCCCCGCCAACCAGGCCGCCGTCGATCTCGGGTTGTTCCAGGAGGCTGCGAGCGTTGGCGGGCGTGACACTGCCGCCGTAGAGAATGCGCATCTCGGACGCGACCGCACCGAACGGACTCTCGAGCAGTCTCCGGATGAGGCTCATGGTCTCGTTCGCATACTCGGGCGTGGCGGCTTTCCCGGTACCGATCGCCCAGACCGGCTCGTAGGCGACCGACAGGTCCGTGGCCTGGCGCAGCTCGACCCCGTAGACGGCGGCGTTGAGCTGACGCGTGATCACTTCCGCGGTCCGCCCGGCCTCGTACTCTTCGAGCGTTTCACCCACCGCCAGGATCACCTTGAGCCGGTGCCGCAGGCCGGCGTGCAACTTGCGGTTGAGTTCCTCGTCGGTCTCGTTGAAGAGCTGGCGGCGCTCCGAGTGTCCGATCAGGAGGTAATGGCACCAGCCGGCCAGCATCTTCGGTGAGATCTCGCCAGTGAACGGACCCTGGTCTTCCCAGCCGGCGTTCTGGGCACCGACTTCGATCGGGCACCCGCGGAGCGCGTTGGCGATCTCCCAGATCATCACCGCCGGCGGCAGGATCACGACATCGACGACAGCCGAATAGGGTTCGAGGTCGCGGCGCAGCTGAAGCGCGTACTCCAGTCCCTCGGGGACTGTGAAGTGCATCTTCCAGTTGCCGGCGATTAGTGGTTTACGCATGATTCTTGTCGCGCAGGGCGGCGATGCCGGGCAGGGTCTTTCCCTCGAGAAATTCGAGCGTCGCGCCGCCGCCCGTCGAAACGAACGACATCCGCTCGGCGAGGTGCTGCTTCTGCAGGGCGGCCACCAGGTCGCCGCCGCCGATGATGGTCTCGGCGTCGCTACCGGCGAGCCCCCGCGCCAGCGCGTCCGTGCCCCGGTCGAACGGCGGCACTTCATAGACGCCAAGCGGACCGTTCCAGACCACGGCGGCGGCGCCGTCGCAGGTCTGAAGAAAGCGCTCGACAGTCATCGGCCCGACGTCGAGGACCTTCATGTCCGATGGCACGGCGTCGACCGCGACGGTCCGGGTGGCGACGCCGGGAATGGCTTCGGGTGCGACCACGGCGTCGAGCGGCAACACCAGCGTGCCGCCACCCTGCCCCGACGATGCCAGCAGCGACCGGGCGACCTCGAGTTGATCGTCCTCTACCAGCGACCGCCCCACGTTCAATCCCTTGGCCTTGAGCAGGGTGCAGGCCATGGCGCCGCCGAGGCAGAGCCGATCCACGCGCTGCAGCAGGCTGCGAAGCACACCGATCTTCGTGGAAATCTTCGAGCCACCGATGATGGCGACCAGGGGGTGCGGTGGGTCCGTCATGATGCGTCCCAGCGTCGTGATCTCGCGTTCCATCAACAGGCCGGCCACCGCCGGGAGATACTGCGCGATTCCGGCCGTCGAGGCGTGAGCGCGGTGCGCGGTGCCAAACGCATCGTTCACGTAGACGTCGCCAAGGGCTGCCAGTTGCCTGGCAAAGGCCGGATCGTTCTTCGTCTCGCCCGGATGGAAACGGACGTTCTCCAACATCACGATGTCGCCGTCGCGCATGGCCTTCACCACGGCCTCGACCGGGGGACCCACGCAGTCGTTCACGTGTGTAACCGGTCGGCTGACCAGCTCAGCCAGTCGGTTGGCGAGAGGCCTCGTGCGATAGGCATCGTCCACCTGGCCATCAGGCCGGCCGAGGTGGGTCATCAGGATCACGCGGGCGCTGCGCTCGACCAGGTCCGCAATCGTCGGGATGGATTCCCTGATCCGGGTATCGTCCATGATCCGTCCGTTCTTGATGGGAACGTTGAAATCGACCCGCACGAGAACGCGTTTGCCCGCAACGTCAAGGTCGCGGATGGTGGCTTTGTGAAGGGCGCCGCCGGTCGTGGCGTGCGTGGTCAGTTCAGCCGGTCGCCCATGAAGACGGTGAGATCGACCACCCGACATGAGTAGCCCCATTCGTTGTCGTACCAGCTGAAGACCTTGCCGTGGCGGTCGCCGACGACCATGGTCAGCGGGGCGTCGACGATCGAGGAATAGGGGTTGCCCTTGAAGTCACTGGAGACGAGCTCCTCCTCGGTGACGGCCAGGATGCCTTTCATGTCGCTGGCCGCCGCCTCGCGCAGCGCTTCGTTGATGGTGTCGGCGGAGACGGGATCCCGGGTCATCACTGCCAGATCGACGATGGAGACATTCGGGGTGGGGACGCGTAGGGAGATGCCGTGGAACTTCCCCTTCAGCTCCGGCATGACCAGCGACATGGCCGTGGCCGCGCCGGTGCTGGTTGGGATCATCGAGAGGGTCGCGGCTCGGGCTCGGCGCAGGTCCTTGTGCGGCGCGTCGAGCAAGCGCTGGTCACTCGTGTACGAGTGCACCGTCGTCATCAGTCCCGCCTCGATCCCAAAGCTATCGTGAAGAACTTTGGCCACCGGCGCCAGGCAGTTCGTCGTGCACGAGGCATTGCTGACCACGTGATGCTGCCGTGGATCGTACCGATCGCCGTTGACACCGAGGACGACCGTGATGTCCTCGTTCTTGGCCGGCGCCGAGATGATCACCTTCCTGGCGCCGCCCTTGTCGATGTGAACTTTCGCCTTGGTGGCGTCGGTGAAAAGGCCCGTGGATTCGATGACGATGTCGATCCCCAGGTCGTGCCAGGGCAGGTTGGCCGGGTCTTTCTCGGCAAAGACCTTGACGCGCTTTCCGTCCACCTCGAGCGCGTCGCCGTCGGCACTGACGTCCCCCGCGTAATTGCCGAGGATGGAGTCGTACTTCAGGAGATGCGCCAGAGTCGGCGGATCCGTGATGTCGTTGACGGCGAGAATCTCGAGGTCCCGCCGGCCCTGGGCGGCGCGGAACACGTTGCGCCCAATCCGGCCGAACCCATTGATGCCAACCTTCACCGGCATGACGGCCCTCCACGTGCGCGAAGCTGCGAGGTCAATCTATTAGACCATTTCGATTCGCCAGCGCTACCAAGCGGCGCAGGCGGTTGGCGATCGCGGACTTGCTCAGGTCCGATACCTCCGCGAGCTCGCGCAGGCTGGCGCGCGGGTGCGCGAGGCGGAGCTCCGCGACATCGCGCAGCCCCGGTGGCAGCGAGTGGAGCCGGCTATCCCGTGCTTTCAGCCGGCGTACGGCGGCTCGCTGCTGCAGCGCGGCGCGCAGGCGCTTGTCCAGATTGGCCGTCTCACTGTTGGCCCGCCGGTTTGCCTGGCTGCGCATATCACGCAGGATCCGGTCATTTTCGAGGCGCATCACCGCCCGGTTGGCGCCCATCAAGCCGAGCATCCGCAAGATCGGGTCGGCGCCCTTGAGGTAGTAGAGGGAGCGGCCTCGCCGTGTGGTTCGCTTCAACGTGATGCCCGCCCGTGCCGCGCCTGCCGCCAGCAGGTCGCCCTTCGACGGTGTCGCGATCTCGAGATGGTAGGCGTCGGCCGGATTCCCCAGGACCCCGCGCGCCAGGAAGGCCCCCCGCAGGATGGCGCGGGCGCAGCATGGATCGGCCGAACCGCGCCCCGGCGGCAGCAGCAGGCGCAGCCGGTAACTGGGACGTTTTTCCGTCGGACCCTTGCGCACGGCTTCGACCTGGCCTCCGGCGACCCGGGCCAGGTGGACGACCTTGCGCGCCACCGCGTTCCGCGGGATGCGCAGCGTCATCGGCGTCCCAGCGCCCGGCCCGGCCAGGGTCTCGACCATGGCGGCGAGCTCGGCTTCCTGGCAACACGGGCGCGCCGGCTGCACGTTGGCCAGCTCGGCCTTCACCTCATCGGTGAACGAGGGCTTGATAGGCATCTGAAGACATTAAACTGGGTCGGTGCTGATCAAGATCGGGATCGATCCGGTTCTGGTGACGATCGGGGGCCTGAAGATCCACTGGTACGGCATCATGATCGCGCTCGGGCTCTACGCCGGGATCCAGGTGGCGCTTCGCGATGCCCCACGTCGGGGGATCAACACGGACCAGTTGATGAACGTCGCCCTGCTGGCCGCTGTCCTCGGTATCGTCGGCGGGCGCCTCTATTACGTCGTCCAGAACAATCCCTCCTTCTACCTGCAGCATCCCGCCCAGATCCTCGCGGTCTGGCAGGGCGGCATGGCCTTCTTCGGCGCCATCTTCGGCGGGGGCGTGGCCCTGGTCATCTCCGCCTGGCGCTGGCGCATGCCGCTCTGGAGCCTGCTGGACATCGGCGCGCTGGGCTTGACGATCGGGCAGGCAATCGGCCGGGTGGGCAATATCATCAACGGCGACATCGTCGGCTACCGGACGAACGGTTGGGGCTTCGAGTACACGAACCCCAATACCTTTGGGCCGCTCAACACCCCGGTGCAGCCGGCGAGCCTCTACGAGCTCCTGATCAGCCTGGCGCTGTTTCTCGTGCTGTGGAATCTCCGAACGCGGATCCACCCCGAAGGCATGCTGGCGATGATCTACCTGGTGCTGTACTCGATCAGCCAGTTCTTCATCTTCTTTGTCCGCGACAACATCGTCATCCTGGGCGGCCTCAAACAGGCGCAGGTGACCTCCCTAGTCGTCATCGCGCTGACGCTCCCGGTGATCGCCTACCTGCTGCGCCCAAGGGCCGGCGAGCGAGTAGGCCGGAGTCAGGCAGGCCGAGCGCATTTGAATTTGGCGCAAGGCGCCGCGGCGGAGGCCGAAGCGAGCGAGCAACGGCCCGGTTAAGGTCTCCGTGTAACTGTTGTTAGGCCGCCCGTTTTCGGCGCTCGCCGCGCTTGAGCAGCAGCTCGAGGAAACGCTCCGGCTGAAACTCGGCCTTCTCGACAATCGACTCCACCTTGCCGTCGAGCCGCTGCCGGTCCTCGGCGCTCAGCGTCTTGGCCGTGTGGACGAGGATCGGCACCCGGCTCAGTTCTTTATCGCGGCGTAGCGCCGCGACCACCTCGAAGCCGTCGCCGCCGGGCATCACCAGGTCGAGGATGACCAGGTCCGGCTTGTTGCGCAGCGCTTGCTCGATGCCGGCCCGGGCGCTGTCGACGGCGCTCACCCGTACGTTGAACGGCTTGAGGATGGCCTTTACCAGGCCGACCGCCTGCGGGTCGTCGTCGATGACCAGGACATTGGCGGGCATCTTACGGGCGCGTTTGCCGTCTGCCATGAGATCGAAGCGGACCATCAGCTGGACCAGTTGCTGGCGGTCGATCGGCTTGGTCAGCACCTCGCTGTCCGCGATCGCCAGCGGTGGGCCGTTCGGACTACTCAACAGCACCACCGGAATGTCACGGGTCCGCGGATCCTTGCGCAGCTCGCGCACCAGTGCCGGCGCCCCGCTGGGAGGAAGTTTTCCGTCGATCAGGATCGCCAGCGGCTGGAGGTGCGAGGCTTTTTCCAGAGCGCGGGGACCGTTGTCGACATAGACGACTTCATACCCGGCGCGTTTCAGGAACGGCTCGATCCGCTGGCGTGACTCCGCGTCGTTGTCGGCGACCAGGATGTCCGGCGGGCGGCGCTCGTTCTCGACGGCGGGCAGGGTCGATTCCGTGTTCGCGCCTCGGCTGCCGGTGATCAACCGAAGGGCCTCGCCAAGCTTGACCGCGCTCTCGTGCAGGTACCTGACGTACTCGCGCCGCTCCTCGACGGTCAACGGATGCGAGCGCTCGTCGACGAGGACGCTGGAGAAGCCCACCAGCGCGTTGAGCCGCGAGTTGATTTGATGGTTCTGTTCGCCGCTGGTCACGACCGGCTGGCTGCTGGACTGGCTGGGTACCGGACGGCGCTCGCGCTCCTGATTCTCAAGCATCGTCTTGCGGACCTGCTCCATTTCCTCGTTCTGCGCCGCGATCTCCGCCGCGAGCGCCTGGCGTCGCGCGACCCAGTCGGCCGCCAGCTTGTTCGATTGCTCGGTCAGCTCCGCGTGCCGGGTTTGGAGCGCCTGGTGCTCGGCCCGTTCGCTGGCAAGGTCGGCGTCCATGCCGGAGACCCGCTCTTTGAGGCGGGCTTCCGACGCCAGGAGTTGCTCCCGGTCAAGGCCCCACTGGATCTGCTCGGTCTGGAGTGTGTCGCGGTCCGTGGTCACCATCCCCAGCTGCTCGCGGAGTCGGGTAACGTCGGCGGTCGTCGTCGCCAGCTCGCGCTCCGCTGCTTCGCGCCCCTGCCGGGCCTGATCGCGATCGTGGGCGACCTGGTCGCGCTCCTCCTCGATCCGGTGGACCGCCTGCCGCAATTCCGCCAGCGTCGCGTTGACGGTCTCCAGCTGCTCGCGGGCCCGCCGGTCCTCGTCCTTGAGCGCCTGCCGCTCGCCCGCCCACTGGCGGCTGGCCTGCTCGTGGGCGGCCAATTCGGCTGAGATCGCCCCCGCGGCCGATTCGACCCGCGCCAGGAACTCCCGCCCCTGGCTGACGGCCTCGCCAAGCGCGCTCGAGAGGTTGGGCGAGTCCGGCACGCATCCTATAACGGTGGGGCGGCGCCGGGCTGGCACCTCGCCTGCCCTTTCGGCCGGCCGCCAGTTGCGGCTAGGAGGAGGTGACCTCGGTCCGGACCAGTTGAACCCCCTCGGGGCGCTGTCCGACCTGCTTCGGCACCTCGGGGGCCTCCGGCGGCCCGGGCCGCCCCTGGTGCGCCAGGATCTCGGCACAGTGCGCCACGCACAGGTGGCAGATATAGACCTCGGAGGGACCCGCCACCAGGCGAACCTCACCCTGCTTCTTCCCGCAGAACGAGCAGCGGCGAACCGGGTGGTCCACGGCCTGAATTAAAGCATCTCCTTGATGGCGACCGCCACCGACCGGGTGATGCCTTTGACCGTCATCAGCTCCTCCACGCTGGCGCTGCGGATGTTCTCGATGCTGCCGAACTGGCGGAGGAGCGCCCGGCGCCGCACCGGGCCCAGGCCGCTGATGCCGTCCAGCACGGACGCGAACGCGTCTTTCTTTCGCACGACCCGATGGAAGGTGATGGCAAAGCGGTGGGCCTCGTCCCTGATGCGCTGCACCAGGAAGAGCGCTTCCGAGTCGAGCGGCAGCCGGATCGGCTCGCCCTCGCCGGGTCTGAACAGTTCTTCGTGCTCTTTCGCCAGGCCAAAGGTGGACACCGAGCCCAGCCCCATCGACTCCATGACCTCGCGTGCCGCCGACAGCTGGCCCTTTCCTCCGTCGATCAGCACCAGGTCCGGCAACCGGCTGAAGCTGGGCTCCTCGGGGATGCCCTCTTCGGATTGGGCGTGGCGGCTGAACCGGCGCCGCAAGACCTCCTGCAGCATGGCAAAGTCATTCGCGCCCTGCACCGTCTTGATCCGAAAGTGGCGGTAGTGCGCCGGCTTGGGCCGGCCATCCTCGAAGACCACCATGGAGCCCACCGGATACTTGCCCTGGATATTCGAGATGTCGTAGCACTCGATCCGGACCGGAAGGCTTTTGAGCGCAAGCCGGGATTGAAGATCGTTCAGCAGGGAGGTGGTGCGCTCCGCGTCGTAGTCGAGCTTGATCCGCAGCTGGCGCATCGTTTCTTGCGCATTGGCGGCCGCCTGTTGGAGCAGCTCCCGCTGCTTGCCGCGCTGCGGAACGTGCACGCTGACGTTGCTGCCCCGCCGCTCGCTCAGCCACTGCTCGATCAGCTCACGGTCGGGCAAGGTCTCCGGGACGAAAACCTCTTTGGGGATGTGCGTGGCGTTCGCGTAGTACTGACTGACAAACGCATTGAGGATGTCGGCATCGGACTGGTCTTTGCCGAGACCGACCAGGTCGAAGTTCTCGGAGCCGGACAGCCTGCCCTCGCGGACGCTGAAGACCCGCACCGATCCCTGCCCATCCGACCGCGCCAGTCCAAAGAGATCCTGGTCGTAGCGGCTCATCGCCAGCACCTTCTGCCGCTCCGCCATGCGCTCCATGGCGTTCAGCCGATCCCGATATCGACCCGCAGCCTCGTAGTCGAGCGTGTCGGCGGCCTCCTGCATCTGCTGTTTGAGCCGCCTGGCAACATGGTCGGAGCGGCCGTCGAGGAAACTGGCCACCTGGTTGAGCTGCTCGTGGTATCCCTCGCGGTTGATGAAGCCGGCGCAGGGTGCCGGGCAGAGATTCAAGTGATAGTAGAAGCAGGGGCGCCCGAGGGCGAACTCGGAGTCCTTGCAACTGCGGTACGGGATGACGCGCCGAACTGTTTTCAGGGTGGTGCGCAGCGCGATGGCATGCGTGTACGGTCCCCAGTAGCGGGCACCGTCGGTCCCGGGGCGGCGCACCAGGGTGATGCGCGGGAAGTCCTCGTTGAGCGGCAGCTTGATGTACAGGTAGTTCTTGTCATCCCGCAGCCGGATATTGAACCGCGGTCGATGGCGCTTGATCATGGTCTGCTCGAGCACCAGCGCCTCCTTCTCGGTGGCGGTTGTGATGACTTCAAATTCGTACACGCGCGCGACCATGGCGGCGATGTGCTCCGGCAACACGCTGGAGGCCTGGAAATAGTTCGGGACGCGGTTGCGCAGGCTGAGCGCCTTGCCGGCGTAGATCACCCGGGCCTGGGCGTCGCGCATCAGGTAGACACCCGGGGTGTCCGGCAGCGCCTTCAGCCGCTCCCGGAGGTAGTCAGGCCGCTCCGTGATCGGAGATGCCTTTTGACTTGTGGTCGCCACGACTTCAGGCTATCGCGAGCTCGCGACCCAACACGCGTTTGAGGTACTGACCGGTGTACGAGCGGCGGTTCCGGACGATCTCCTCGGGCGTCCCATCGGCGACCACCTCGCCCCCCTTGTCGCCGCCCTCCGGACCCAGGTCGATGATGTGGTCGGCCGTCTTCAGGACGTCGAGATTGTGCTCGATGACGACGACGGTGTTGCCAGCTTCGACCAGGCGATTCAGGACGTTGAGCAGACGCTCGATGTCCGCGAAGTGCAGGCCGGTGGTCGGCTCGTCGAGGATGTAGAAGGTCTTGCCGGTGTCCCGCCGGCTCAGCTCTTCGGTCAACTTGACCCGCTGGGCTTCGCCCCCCGAGAGCTGGGTGGCGGGCTGCCCCATGCGGATATAGCCGAGGCCGACCTCACACAGCGTCTGCAGTTTGCGCTTGATACGCGGGATGCGGTCGAAGAACTCGGTGGCTTCCTCGACGCTCATGTCGAGCACATCGGCGATCGTCTTGCCGCGATAGGTGACCTCGAGTGCCTCTTTGTTGTAGCGCTTGCCCTTGCAGACCTCGCAGGGCACGTAGACATCGGGCAGAAAGTGCATCTCGATCTTGATGATGCCGTCGCCCTCACAGTTCTCGCAGCGGCCGCCCTTGACGTTGAAGCTGAAGCGGCCGGGCTTGTAGCCGCGCACTCGCGCCTCCGGCATCTCCGCGAACAGCTCCCGGATGTAGGTGAAGACGCCGGTGTAGGTCGCCGGGTTCGAGCGCGGCGTGCGGCCGATCGGCGACTGGTCGACATTGATGACCTTGTCGATGAAGGCGAGCCCCGAAACCTCGCGGGCGGCGCCGGGGCGCTCCTTGGCCCGGTAGAAGTGCTGCGCCATCCGCCGATAGAGAATATCGCTCACCAGTGTGCTCTTGCCGGAGCCGCTCACCCCCGCTACGCAGATCAGCTTGCCCAGCGGGAAGTACACGTCGATGTTCTTCAAGTTGTTTTCGGTCGCCCCCCGGACGACGAGCATCGAGCCGTTCCCTTTGCGACGGCGGCCCGGCAGCGGAATCGACCGCTCACCGCGTAAGAAGGCTCCGGTGATCGACTCGGGTGACTTGAGGATGTCATCGAAGCTGCCGGTGGCAACGATCCGACCGCCGTGCTCGCCGGCGCCAGGGCCAATGTCGACGATGAAGTCCGCCGTCCGCATCGTCTCTTCGTCGTGTTCGATGACGACCACCGTGTTGCCGATGTCACGCAGGGCGAGCAGGGTGTTGATCAACTTCCGGTTGTCACGCTGGTGCAGGCCAATCGAGGGCTCATCGAGGATGTAGAGCACGCCCATCAGCTTCGACCCGATCTGGGTGGCCAGCCGAATCCGCTGGGCTTCGCCGCCGGACAGGGAATCGGCCGAACGGGCCAGATTCAGGTAGTCGAGACCAACGTCGACCAGGAACTGAAGGCGTTCGCGAATTTCCTTCAGAATGCCACGCGCGATCAATGCCTCACGCTCGGGCAGCTGAAGTTTCGCGAACCACCGCTGAGCCGCGTCGATCGACAGCTCGCAGACGTCCATGATCGACCGGTT
>VBEW01000196.1 GCA_005889225.1 Chloroflexota bacterium
GGTTAAGCATCAGCGTCTGGATGGACGTGATGAGCGCGTCGCGGCCGAAGGGCGCCGAGAACCAGGGAATACCTGCCATCGGAAACAGGCCGCTGTCGAACTCTTCGAGCAGGATGCGAAGATCCATCTGGCTGCGGCGCAAGAGGCCGCGGTCGAGGAAGGCGTTATCGGTGCGGATCCGGGTTGTCTGCTCGTGCCATCGGCGGTACGAGGATTGCAGCGCCTGCAGGGCGTCATCGTAGAGATAACTGAGTTGCGGCTCGTCCTCGCCGATCAGCGGGATGACATCGATCACCAGCGTGACGGTCTCCTTTGAGGCCAGGTGGAAGCGCCAGGTCAGCGTGCCCTCATGCTGGGTCGTCGGCGGGCGATTCACGACGACCTCGGTCCGCCGCATCAGGCCGTCCTGGCCGTCATAGGTGAAGGTCAGGCCCTGGCTGTCGACCTCGAGGGGACGCATCTTTCCGAGCAGCTGGAGCCGATAGCCGCGCACGTCGAACATGTCGCGAAAGTCTGCTTCAATCCGCAGCGCGCACTCGATTTCGACTGGCTCACTGCCGCAGTTCTGGATGCCGATGCGCTCGTGCAGACCGCCATAGATGAAGCGGCTGCGTCGAATGCTGAGGCTCTGCTGTGGGATGCGCCGCTTGCCCTCATCCAGGATCAGCACCGGGTTGACCATCTGAAAGGTCGCGACATAACTCTCGTCGACCGAGGCCGAGAGCAGTATCGGTTGCAGCCGGTTCAGCCGGAACTCGTAGGCGGACAGGAAGCGCGTGTCCGAAAAGTAGAGACCCAGCCCTCTCGTGTTTCCTGCCGGGATGTCGCCCATTTCATCGGACACCATCATGATCCGGTTCTCTTTCAGAACCACCCGGCCGTCCGACACGGTGCCTATTATAGGTTTGGTTTTTCACGATGATGCCCGCGCGACTGCACCATATGCTGACAACGCTCACGCGCGGCTGCTGTGCGCGGCTGATGCGCGACTGATGGCCCTGCCGCTGGTGGCAATCGTGGGCCGCCCCAATGTCGGGAAATCGGCGCTGTTCAACCGTATCCTGGGCGAGCGCCGCGCCATCGTCGACCCCATGGCCGGGCTGACGCGCGACCGGCTGTATGCCGAGAGCGAGTGGCGCGGCCGGCGGTTCACGATTGTCGACACCGCCGGACTGGTGCTGGGCAAAGACCGCGACGAAGTGCCGGCGCAGCGTGAGCTGCGGCGGCGCATGGAGGAACAGAGCCGGCTCGCCATCGATGAGGCGGATCTGGTGTTGTTCGTGCTCGATGTGCGCGAGGGGTTGACGGCAATCGACCGCGACATCGCCGAGCTGCTGCGCCGGTCTCGAACGCAAGGTGTGACGCCTGGTGGGGCGGCCGCTCGCACGCCGGTGCTGGTGGTCGCGAACAAGGCCGACGGCCGCGGCCGCGAGCTACTGGCCCACGAGTTCTACGAACTGGGACTCGGCGACCCGTGGGTGATTTCGGCGCTGCATGGGACCGGAAGCGGCGACCTGCTCGACACGGTGGTCGAGCGGTTGCCGCCGCCGCGGCCCGAGCTGGTGGACGACCAGCTGGCCGGTCGGATCGCAATCCTGGGACGGCCGAACGTAGGCAAGTCGTCGCTGCTGAATGCCGTCATCGGCGACGAGCGGAGCCTGGTGGCGGCGGAGCCTGGCACCACGCGAGACCCGGTCGACACCCGGATCATGTTTGCGGGAAAACAGCTGTTGCTCGTCGACACGGCCGGCATCCGCCGGCCGGGGCTGACGCGCGGCGTCGAGCAGTACTCACTCCTGCGAGGACTGCGGGCGATGGAGCGGGCCGATGTCGGCATTGTGGTGATTGATGCGCGAGAGGGCATCAATCAGCAGGATGTGCATATCGCGGGCTATGTCGTCGAAGCCGGCCGTGGCCTGGTGCTGGCGCTGAACAAGTGGGACCTCCTGACGCCGGAGGAGAAAGAGGAGAAAGTGTGGCGCCGGCGGATCAGGGAGCAGCTGAATTTTGCGCCCTGGGCGCCGGTGTCATATATCTCCGCAAAGACGGGGCAGCGGGTTACGCAGCCGCTCGAGGTGGCGCTCAAGGTGATCGATGAACGCCACCGCAGGGTGGCGACACCCGAGCTCAACCGCTGGTTGCGCTCGGTGCTTGGGCAGCGCGACACGCCGTCCCGCAAGGGACGGCGGCTGCGGGTGATGTATGCGACCCAGGCGGAGTCGGCGACGCCCACGTTTGTGTTCTTCGTGAACGAGCCCGAGCTGGTTCACTTTTCCTATCGACGATTCCTGGAGACGCAGCTGCGCCAGGCTTTCGGTTTCGAGGGGACGTCGATCCGGCTGGTGTTCAGGCGGCGGGGAGAAGAGCCGTAGAATAGGCACGCGTCGGGGAGTGGCGCAGCCTGGTAGCGCACTTGAATGGGGTTCAAGGGGCCGCAGGTTCAAATCCTGTCTCCCCGACCAAACTGCCCTTACGCGTCTCCCCTAGGGCGGGGGCCCGGTGTTGGGCTCAGTCCTCAGCTGCTGCTTTCTTCACGAGCGCGCCCACCCTTGCCTCGTCGGCGGCGGTCAATTTCGTCAGTGCGAAGGCGACCGGCCACATGGTGCCTTCGTCGAGGTGCGCCGCGTCGTTGAAGCCGAACGTCGCGTACCTCGTCTTGAACTTCTGCGCGGGTTGGAAGAAGCACACGACCTTGCCGTCCTTTGCGTACGAGGGCATGCCGTACCAGAGTCTCGGCGAGAGGGCTGGCGCGCCGGCCTTGATGACAGCGTGGAGTCGCTTGGCCATGGCGCGATCGGGTTCCACCATCTCGGCGATCTTGGCGAGCACGGCGCTTTCCCCGTCCGCCTTGTCCTCGGCCGCCTTCGTCTCTCGGACGCGCTCCTTGATCGCGGCTCGCTCCTCGTCCGTGAATGCCTCGGCCTTCTTTTTGGTCGCGGTGGTGCTCTTGGCGGACTTCTGCGTGTCCTTCATTGGAGGTTTCCTCCCCTGTGAGTATTGATGGTTCCGACCCTCATGGTAGGGTGCCTGCCGCCGCGGCGGCTTCTCGAAAGCTGCTCGATCGCATCGCCCGTAACGCAGGCGGACTGCTCGCGGCATCGAAGGCGGTCGCGTTCGGCAAGCGACTCGCGGAAGGCGGATAGCGAATAGGACAGGGCGTCGCGGAGTGCGTAACCGCAGGTTCAAATCCTGCTTTCCCGACTTCCCCCTCTTCGCGGTTACGCGCGACTCTCGATGCGGCTAGGCCTGCGGGATCAGGCCTTCGGGAGCAAAGAGGCTCCTGAGGTCGCCCTCATGAACGGCGAGCAATTCGTGAACCTCGAGGACGTCGTCGGATGAGATCAACGGCCGGATCCCCACCGCCCGGGCGTGCAGCTCCAACTGGAGCTCGTACATCGCTCGGCCGTCCTGCGCATTCATTTTTGCTGCTCCTCTTGCATTGGGTCTATTTCTTATATCGTGGCTATCACTATAGTACGAAGTCCAAATGTCCCGTGTCAAGTCCTATATCTGTCCCGTTTGAATAGGAAACGTGCGGAGCGTCAGGTAGGTTTCGGTCCTACGCCGCGCTCGGCGACCGTCGGCGCCGCACGGTCCTGAAGGCCAGCGCCGCCCCCGTTAGGAGGAACAACCCACCCAGCAGGATCGGGCCGACCGAAAGCGGCAAAAAGAGCGGGTTATCCAGAGCGTTTTCGGCCAAGCCGAGGAACACCATCAGCAGGATCGAGATCATGCCGAGAGCCGCACCGCCCAGGAAGGCGCCCAACTCAACGTCCGAGGCCAGCGGCACCTTGGTGGTGTATGCGGGCGCCATCAGCCCGGCGCGCACCCCGAACGCGATCAGCGAGAGGAGGGTCAGGCCAGCCGCCGCTGTGAAAATGACGGCGACCACAATCACCGAGGTCACCTGGCCCGAGCTCAGCCCGCCGAACAGGTTCATCCAGTCGAGGGACAGCAGCATCGGCCTGAATTTTATCCCGAACCCGCGGGGTTGGCCGAGTCGGGCTTATGGGCCAGGGCTGCTTGCACGATGCGCTCCTCCTGCGCCTCATGGGCGATGGCGTAGCCCTCGCTCGGACTGGCTCGTTCGGGGCGACCGACATACCCAAGCGTCAGCTGCTTCGGCAAGCGCGCCTCGAGCCGGCGCTTGACGTGCCAGTAGGCGCCCATGTTCATCGGCTCTTCCTGGACCCAGGTCAGCTGACGGACATTCGAATACTTCGCGATCAGGGCCAGCACGTCGTCGGTCCGAAAAGGCTCGAGCAGTTCCAGTCGGACGAGGGCAAGA
>VBEW01000064.1 GCA_005889225.1 Chloroflexota bacterium
AACGGCATCGCGCCGGACTACATGGTCGAGAAGTACGGGGCCGACACGGGCCGGGTCTACGAGCTTTTCATCGGTCCGCCCGACCAGGACGCCGAGTGGAATGACCGCGGCGTCGACGGCGTGGCGCGTTTCCTGCATCGCATCTGGCGGCAGGTTGTTGGCGAAGAAGACCAGGTGGTTCCCGGAATGACGCGCGTGTCGAATGAGGACCTCACCCGCAAGCTGCACGAGACGATCGAAAAGGTCACCCGCGACCTCGAGGCGTTCCATTTCAACACGGCGATGTCGGCGTTGATGGAACTCTCGAATGCGATGCAGGACTACCTGCAGGCCGGCGGCCAGCGCAACGAGGCCTGGGAGGTGGTCTGCCGCGACCTGACCAGGCTGCTAGGTCCGTTCGCGCCGCACCTCGCCGAGGAGCTGTGGCAGCGCCAGGGTGGGGAAGGCCTGGTGGTCTTTCAGCCCTGGCCCGAGCCAGACCCGGCGATCCTCCGACGGGCGCAGGTCACCGTGGTCGTGCAGGTCGATGGGCGGCTTCGCGACCGGATCGAGATGCCAGCCGGCATCGACCAGGCCGATGCCCAGGGGCGCGCCGTGAAAAGCCCCAACGTCCAGCGCGCGATCGGTGATCGCGGGGTCCAACGCGCGGTGTACGTTCCCGACCGTCTGATCAACCTGGTCACGGGCTAGCCGCTCGCCTCATGCCGTCGCGCATTCGGCCACGCCCACCGGCTTAAGTTTGCGCAAGTACACAGAACAGTGGGATGAGGGGCGCCGGCGTATCGCTGGCTGGCTGTACCGGCACAGCTGGCAGCTGGCCGCCGTCCTGGCCCTCGGGGTGCTGACGATCGGCGCCTACGTTCTTTGGCCGCGTCCGCTGGCACCGGGGGTTTCGCCAGCTGCAATTTCAGCTGATGACGTCGAGGCTGCCCAGCAGCGCACCGTGATCGTCTACGTCAGCGGGGCGGTGCGGCATCCCGGCCTGTACACGCTGGGCTCAACCTTGCGCGTCAGCGAGGCGATCGTGGCGGCCGGCGGGTTGCTGGACAGCGCCGATCCGAACTGCCTGCCGAACCTGGCCGCGCATGTCAAAGACGCCAGCCAGATCGCGATACCCCTGATCGGGCACTGCGCCAAAGGCAAGAACGCCAGGCTCGACATCAACACCGCCACCCGCGAGCAGCTGCTTGGGGTTCCCGGAATCGACGCGGCGCTCGCCGACGCGATCCTCACTTACCGCCAGGACTTCGGCGGGTTCGTCGCGCTGACCGAGCTGAAATCCGCGATGGGGCTCGACGCGAACACCTACAAGGAGCTCGCGAAGTCGCTGACCGTCAACTGACGGGTTTCCCTCCCCCGCGAGCGGGGGAGGGTCAGGGTCGGGGCCTCCCCTGGTGGACCCTCGCGGCGCTACTGGGCTCGTGGAGCATCGGCATCACGATCGCGGTACTGATGAGTCCGCTGATCCCAGGGCTAATGTTGGGGACCTTACTGACCTCGGCAGCCGTCCTCATCAACCGGCGCCTTGCGCCGCTCGCCGGGCTGGCCTTTCTCGCGTTGCTGCTCGGAGCCGGCCGTGGGGCGCTGACGCCGACTGTTCAGTTGCCCGCCGGCCTCGATGGTCAGACCGCCGCGATCTCCGGGATGGTCGACGATGACCCGGTCGAACGCAAGGGAACCCGCAGGCTTACCGTGCAGCTTGACCACATGCTGGGGGGCGCGGACCAGGCAACCAGTCACCTGCGCATCCTGGCAACGGTTTATGGAGGGACTCCGGCGCACTACGGCGATCGGGTCGTGCTCAACGGCCAGATCGTGACGCCGCCTCGCTTCGACCAATTCGACTACCGCACCTACCTCGCCGAACAGGGCATTGCCGGGGTGATGCCCTCGGCCCGGCTGGTTCGCGTCGCCTCGCATTCGGGCGATCCGCTTCACACCCTCCTCTATTCCGTACGTCAAGCGCTGGTCGACTCGGTCGACCGGGCGCTGCCCGAACCGCAAGCGGGGCTGTTGCTGGGAGTCGTCTTCGGCTACCGGGCGGCGCTGCCGCATGCGCTCGAGCAGCAGATGATCGCCAGCGGACTCGTCCATATCGTGGTCGCCTCCGGTTTGAATGTGGCGCTGCTCGCCCGGCTGGTGCAGCAGGCGCTTGGCCGCATCTGGCCACGGGGCGCGGCGGTCACGGCGCTGATCGCCATCATCGGCTACGCCCTCCTCTCGGGCGCGTCTCCGGCGGCCTTGCGGGCCACCTTGATGGGCGGGCTGGTGATCATCGCCTGCATCATCCACCGGCAGAGCCAGGTAACGGTCGCCCTCGCGCTGGCTGCCGCGGTGCTGCTCGGGATCAAGCCAGGCCTGGTCCGGGACGTCGGGTTCCAGCTCTCGTTTGCGGCCACCCTGGGCATCGTCATCTGGGCGGATTCTTTGACCAGGCTGTTGCGCTGGCTTCCCGGACCGCTCCGCGAGGCGCTGGCCGCGACGCTGGCGGCGCAGGCGATGACCTGGCCGTTATTGCTGGCCCAGGTTCATCAGGTCTCGATCATCGCCCCGCTCGCCAACGTCCTGGTTGTCCCCCTCGTTCCCTTCATGATGGTCGCCGGCGCCCTCGGTGCTGCGGCCGGATGCGTGTTACCGATCGCGGGATGGCTTCCGCTGCAGGCCGCGGGCGCCGTTGCTCGCTGGTTCGAAGCGGTGATCCAGTCGACGGGCAGCCTGCCATTCGCGGCGATCACGACGCCGTATTTTCCGCCGCGCTGGCTGGTCGCCGCGGGAATTGTCAACACGGGCGCGCTTGCCGCCATCAAGCTCAGGCAGTTCTTCTGGCAGCGAAAACTCTGGCTCGCCTTGGGAGCGGCCAGCCTGGGTGTGGCGAGCCTCCTCCTGGTTCAGCCCGACGGTCGGGTGCACGTCTACGCCCTGGATGTGGGGACCGGGTCGGCGGTGTTGGTCCGGACCTCGAATGGGCATCAACTGCTGATCGACGCCGGCCCTGACGCCGACCGCCTCCTGCAATCGCTGGGTCGCGCGCTGCCGCCGACCGCTCGGACCATCGATGTCTGGCTGATCACCGGCGGTCGCCGGCCGAACATCGGCGCGGCGGAAGCCGTCCTCAACCGATTTGATGTCAAACGACTCGTCGTCGCGGACCCGGATCCCTGGAGCGCGACCCTGCGGGCGCTCGTGCTGCAGGCCGAAGCCGCGCGGATTCCGGTTGTCCATGCGAACGGACCGCTGGCTGTTGATGGTGTGAATCTGAGGCTGGGCGCCGACGAACGTAGCTGGCTGATCCGCACGGGACAGTCGGCGCTGGCCATCGTCCCGCCGCAGACAAGCTGGCAGTCGCTTCCTCCGGATATCGACGGCGCCATTTTCACGTCGGGCGGTCCCCTCGAGTGGCATGGACCGGCTCACGGGTTTAGCGTGATCCAGGTGGCAGCGAACAGCCGAGACGGTCTGCCGGCTCGCACCCTGCTGCTGGCTTTGCCTGGGGCGCCAATCTACCGGACCGATCGGCTCGGCACTGTCGAGCTAGGAGCAACCATGCTCGGATTCCGACCGGTCAACTAGTCAGTACTGGTAGCGCCGCGTGTTCGTCAGCCTCGAGGGTCAGGCGGCCGCCTCATCCTTCAGAATCAGTTCGAGTGCGCCGCCGCCATCGACCCGGACCAAGGCCTACCAGGAACGCCCTGTAGGCTTGGGGGTCATCCGCCCGCCGCGGCCGCGCTCGTGGGCCCTTTTTACCTCGGTTTTCACCCTTGTTCTTGTCGCTGACCAGTTCACCAAGGCTGTCGCCCGTGCAGTCTTGCCCCTCCACCAGCTCGTACCGCTTATCGGCCCCTGGCTCGGTTTTCGCCGCACGAATAACCTTCCCTTGCCGTTCCACGGAAGCGAGGTGCTCGCCGTCCTGGGAGCGATCCTCATCGCCATTGGCCTGTTTCTCCTGGTCTGGCGTGGTTCATGGTCCCAACTCGACGTGGTCGCCGCACTTGGCAGTCTCCTCGGAGCCGCCGCCAGCGGAGCTGTTGATCGCTTCTCGCCATCGCTGTCGACGCAATTCCTTCTGGCTCAACTCCCAATGGGCGTCCGGATCGAGACCAGTCTTTCCGAGCTCGCCTTTGTCCTAGGCGGCGCCTACCTCCTAGTGAGAGTCCTGACGGGAGATGTCCCTCGTGAACGCGTCGGCCCCGATCGTCCACGCGGCTAGCCGGGCGGATTTGCGCATGGGTTCGGGTCATCGCATGCCCCGCCGGGCATGCGGCCGTGCCCGATTGGGCGGCCCCTCCACCCCTTGCCCGCAATCCACTGCGGTGAGAGCGTGACACTGCCGATCGTCGATAGGTGGAGGTGACATGCCCAGCCCTACCCGCGAGCACAAGACACGCTCACCCGAGCGTTTCTCGCGCGGCCAGGCGGCGACGGCTCAACAGGCGAAGGCGCGCCCTCAAGGCGGCATGGTCGAGCGAGCGCTGGCCGGTGCGCCCCTCCAGGTCCAGGATCTCCTCCAGTTACAGCGCCTGGCTGGCAACCAGACCGTTGGTCTGCTGATTCAGCGAGCGCCGCCGGGAACCATCACCGCACCCGCCCTCAAGCGGCCGGCCCGAGCTCCTGCCAAGCCGCCGCCGAAGAAGGCGGCAACTCCGCCCGGGCCGAAGGCCAAGTGGTCCGGAGAGGTGGGACCAGACGCGGGGCCCGGGCAGAAGGGCAAGATCTTGCGCATCCCCATCGAGGGTCTGCCCGAGGGCCGAGCCATCGTTCTGGTGCCGGATTGGATCGGGAAGAAGCCCAAGGAGGTTGAGGTGCTGGTTCATCTCCATGGCTTTGGGGTCGGCTATCGACAGTTGACAAAGACCCTGATCAAAAAAGGTGAGCGCACATCAGGCATGAAGGAGGGGCAGGTACGCGACCTGGCCATCGACAAGACCGAGGAGCAGATCGAGGCCAGCGGTCGCGACGTCGTTGGTATCCTCCCGCAGGCCAGCGGCTCGCAATCGGAATTCGGCAATTTCACTACCGATTCCTCCATTGGTCATGTGTTCGCCGCCCTGACCTCCCTCAAGTACTGGGATACGCCGCCCCAGATTCGCGGGGTTGTCCTGTCCGGACACAGCGGGGCCGGCAATGTCCTGACCCCGATGCTGGACAAATCCGTCCGCCTTCCTGAAAAGCTGGAGGAAGTCGTTCTCTTCGACGCCTTGAACTGGGACTATCAGGTTGGTCACGTCTGGCACTGGCTGGAGCGGCAACTGGCCAAGGATCTCCATGAGCTCGTTGGCCTACCCAGTCGAGCAAAGCGGCTCGAATATCTCACGCGGAGTATGCGATTTCGTGGCTACCACACGCAAACCGGCAATTACCCCAAGCGCTACAAGAAGGTCGACGAGGCGATTGGTGGATGGTTCGCCCGGCACAATACGCTCCTGGGCATCCTCGGCGTCCAGTCCGAGCTCAAGGCCAACTATCAGGTGATCGACGCTGGCGACATTCCGCACGAGCAGGTGATGGGGGAGAAGGAGCGGTTCAAGGAGTCACTGGGCGCCCTGGGTCCGGTGGTGGCCACGCCCGCGCCGCCGGCGTCGGCTGCCGACCAGCAGAAGGAGGCCGCCCAAACCGCGACGAAAATTGACAAGGCATTGAGTGGCATGCACTGGGTGTCTGAATTCCCCGGTGACAGGACGACCGCCACGCTGAAGGACCCTTTCAAGAAGCACGTGGAAGCGTTCATCGCTCTCCTGGAGGCAAATGGGGCGACGGTCGATGTCAATGCCACGTTCCGGCCCATGAAACGCGCCTCCCTCATGCACTGGGCCTCCT
Source organism: Chloroflexota bacterium (assembly GCA_005889225.1). GTDB lineage: Bacteria > Chloroflexota > Dormibacteria > CF-121 > CF-121 > CF-13. The sequence continues at coordinate 5,815 of VBEW01000064.1, forward strand.
GGATCGCCTACGGCAAAGTCAAGCCAACCCATGCCGAGGACGACCAGAACACGGGAATCATCTGGGACCACGGCGATGACGCAAAGTCGATCAAGGCAGCCAATGATATGTCCTCAAAGGCCGGCTACGACATCGCCTATCCCGCCGCGCTGCGCTCCAACCACACGGCGGGCCTGGCCATCGACATGACGATCAGCGGGCTTCCGAAGAAGCTGAAGGGACTGCCCGGCAAGAAGACCGTCGACATTGGTGCCGACTCGCCCGAGGCGAATGGCAAGCTCCACGACCTGGCCTGGACCTACTACAAGATCAAGAAGCACAAGACGGATCGCCCCCACTGGTCGGTCGACGGTCGCTGATTTCAACTGACGTAACGTGGAAGCATGCCCGATCGGATCGGCGTCTTCATGCTGGCCGCGCTGGTGCTGGTGGCCATTCCTGGACCGGACGTGCTGTACATCACGGCTCGGGGCATGGACCGGGGACGTCTGGCTGGTCTGATCTCGGCCTGGAGCGCCGCCCTCGGCGGTCTGGTTCTGACGCTCGCCGCTGCCCTAGGGATTTCAACCATCCTCGAGTCGTCCGCGCTCGCCTTCAGCGCCGTCAAATACCTCGGCGCCGCCTACCTGATCTATCTCGGCATGCGACGTCTTTTGCAGCGCGACGAGAACATCACCGCCCAGGTCGAAGCCGGTCGTGGATCGCTGCGCCGCGTTTTTGCGCAAGGGTTTCTGATTGCCGTCCTCAATCCGAAAACGGCGCTGTTCTTCGTCGCCTTCCTGCCTCAGTTCGTGAATCCCGGGAATGGGTCGATTGCGTTCCAGCTCGTCTTGCTAGGTGTGATCTTTGTCGCCATCGGGCTATGCACGGACACCTGCTACGCGCTTGTGAGCGGTACCGTGGGCAACTGGCTGATCCGGCGCCGGGGCTTCGCTCGGGGTCACCGCTATCTCGTGGGCGGCACCTACCTCGCGTTGGGAGTAGGGGCAGCCGTCAGCCACCCGGCTCGCGCTGCCCTGTGAGCGCTGTCGTGCTGACGATTCCGAGTGTCCGAAATCTTGCCGCGCGAGCAAGTGCTCCGGACCCCGAGCACGGTAGATTTAGATCATGAAAGCAACGTCCTTCAATCAGAAAACAATCGACGAGTTCCACGCCAAGCGAGGGCGGGGGGTCGGCATGTGGGGTGACCACGTGCTGCTGATGACCGCGAAAGGGGTGAAGAGCGGCGAGTCCATCACGACCCCCCTGGTTTATGGCCGCGAGGGAAACGACTACGTCGTCGTGGCTTCGAAGGGTGGTGCCCCGAACCATCCGTTGTGGTTCGGGAATATCAAGGCATCCCCCGAGGTCGAGGTCGAGGTGGCGAACGACCACGGGACCGAGAAGGTCAAGGCCCGCGCCCGGGTTGTTGACAGCCGCCAGGAGCGCGACCGGCTCTATCAAGAGATGACCAGGATCTGGCCCTCGTTTGCCGAGTACCAGAAGCGAACCGAGCGAGTGATTCCGGTGGTCGTCCTCGAACGCCGGTAGAATCATTCGATGGCACGCGTATCGCCCGAGGACTTCCCCGATCCCACCGTCGATGCCCCGCTCGCCGACAAGCCCGGACAGAGCCGGGCGATTCTCGCCGGCGGCTGCTTCTGGTGCGTGGAGGCCGTCTACAAGAACCTGGAGGGCGTCTCCTCAGTCAAATCGGGATATGCGGGCGGCTCCGCCGAAACCGCCGACTATGAAACCGTGTCGACCGGCACCACGAACCACGCCGAGTCCGTCGAGGTCACTTATGACCCCAGCCGGCTGAGCTACGGTCAGATCCTTAAGGTGTTTTTCTCCATCGCGCACGACCCGACGCAGCTCAATCGTCAGGGACCTGACTCCGGCCGGCAATACCGGTCAGCGATCTTCTTCGCCGATGATGAGCAGAAGCGCGTGGCCGAGGCGTATATCGACCAGTTGAACAAAGCCCGGGTCTTCGACGCCCCGATCGTCACCGAAGTCACGCCCCTGCAGGAATTTTTCACGGCCGAGACCTACCACCAGGACTATGCGGCGCGGAATCCCCTCAACCCCTACATCGTTTTCAACGCGCAGCCCAAGGTCAGAAAGCTGCGCTCTTATCAGGCAGCCCAGGAAAAGGTCCGCAACCGCTAGCTCTCAGTAGCCGTCGACGACGACGTTTCGCAGGGCTGTGCCTGTCTGGTAGCGGCGCACTTGGTCGGCGATCAGCCGCCAGGCGCGGTCGGACAGCTTTCGGACCGACCCGGCGATGTGCGGCGTGATGAGCACGCCCGGCGCCGACCACAGCGGATGACCCTCCGGAAGCGGTTCAGGGTCGGTCACGTCCAGGGCGGCCCGCAGCCGCCCGGCCCGAACAGCAGTGATTAGCGCTTCGGTATCGACGATGGCACCGCGTGCGGGATTCACGAGGAGGGCGCCGGGCTTCATGGCGGACAGGAAGCGGTTGTCCACCAGCCCGCGGGTTTCGGCGGTCAACGGTAGAAGGATGACGACGACGTCGCAGTCCGGCAGCAACGCCGCCAGTTCCGTCACGGCATGCACGCCCTCACGCGGATGGCGCGCCACCCGAAGCACCTTGATGCCAAAGGGCATCAGTCGCGCCTCGACGGCTCGGCCAATCGAGCCATATCCCAGGATGAGCACGGTCGTCCCCTCCAGGTCATCGCCCCCGGCATCGATGCCGGCGCGATGCCAGCGACCATTGCGTTGTGCACCGACGTAGGTCGGCAGGTTGTGAGCGGCGGCGAGCATCGTCATCACCACCCACTCGGCGACCGGTACGTCGTGCACACCGGCGCCGTCGCAGAGGCTCACCCCAGCGGGAATGGCGTCCAGGAGCCAATCGACTCCGGCGGCCATGGCCTGGACTACGCGGAGATCGTCGAGCTTGCGAATCGCCTCGATGACACGGTCGGGGTTGTAATCGGCGACGAGGAACTCCCCACGGCCCAGCCGGTCGGGGAGCGTCCCTGCAGCAGGCAGATCGTGAAGGGCGATTCCGTCCGGCAGCAGCGCCCGGTGCTCGGGGCTCGTACTCACCGGGATCCAAACGTCAATCGGCACGTTCTGACCCTACACGGACGGCGCGAGCCTCGTCCCGTGACCTCATGTAAGGGACTTCTGCGTCGTATCCGTCGACTCGACGCCCACCGCGGGGATCGCCATCCACGGGAGCAGCATGGCCGTCAACGTCTCGGCATCGGATCTGCCGGAGCCACCCGACCGCTTCAACGCCGCCGCGGGATTCACCCTCCAGACGGATTCCGGTTGCGCGTCGGGGTTGGCGGTGCAGCTCAGTACCTGAGTGCGGGACGGACAACTTCCGAACGAACGTTCGGCTGACTGTCTAGATGATTCTTAACCGGGCGTAAGCGGGCTGAGCCGTCGCCGTTTTAGAAGACGACTATCCCGCCAAGGAGGACCAATCGTGCGAACAAAGGTGATGATCTCGGGGGCGATCGCGGCCATTGGGCTGGCGACCCTCACCGCGAATGCGGGGAACAACACGCACCCAGGCTCGCAGGGGAGCGTCGTGAGCCTGGTCGCGGGCACGCGGACGATCGTGAAGGCCGACCGCGACGAAGTTGCGCTTGCCACGCGCATTGTGCCGGGCAGCCCCGTGTCGGCGGTCAAGCCGGCCGCGGCGGTCAAGCCCGCCGTGCCCAGGGTGACACTGTCAGCCGGCTGCCAGGCCGCGATCAATGCCCTCAAGGCTCTGCACCAGGCCGACGTGGCCGAGGATGCCGCGGAGCGGGCCAGCCAGCAACCAGTTACGGCGGCGACACTGGCGGCCGACCGCACCGAGGACCTGGCCGAGGCACAGCAATGGCGCACGGCGCTGACGGCGGCGCGCACGGCCTGCCTGCCGGCTCCGAGTGCGGCCTGCCAGGCGGCGATTGCAAACCTGCAAACACTGTTGCAGGCAACGCGTAGCCGCGAGTTGAGTGGGCTATCGATTGCGAGCCGGACCCCCGCCGATTGGATGACCGGCTTGGCCGGGCTCAAGGCCGCCTTTAGCGCGGTTGCGACCGCTTGCGGTCATCGCGACTGACCGACGCTCGCTGCTACGAGGAGAGGGCCCGGGAAACCGGGCCCTTTTTCATCTCCACGCTGACGCGCTCAACCTGGTTGGTCGATGCCAGCACGTAGATCGCCGCGAAGCCTTCGAGGTCGAGCCGCGCGCGGTCGCGGTGGATGTCGGCGACCTGTTGCCTGACGATGGCGGCCCGCACCCTGCGACGGCGCGTCGCAATCTGGGCCAGGCAGACGTCCAGCGGGAGGTCGAACACGATGCCGATCACCGGACGGTCGTGCCGGCGGGCCAGCGCAATCAGCGCAGCGCGTCGCATCCAGTCCGTGTTCGTGGCGTCGACAACGGTCAACGCGCCGGCGACCAGGCGGTCGTGCACGAATGACTCCAAACGCGCGAAGACGTCGGCGTTGGCCCGCTGATCGGATTCGCTCTCGCCGACGAGCGCCCGCAGCTGGTCGGAGGAAATGACGTCGCCGGGCGCGAAATGCCGGCCCGCGAAGCTCGACTTGCCGGAGCCCGCCGCGCCGATCAACAGCACCAGGGCGTGCGACGAGATCTCGATGCCGCCGGCGGTTGCGCTCACGAGGCCGTCGCGGGGATCAGCGATCGCTCCACGCCGGCGAGCCGCTTGAGCGCCGCGGACTTCTCGGTCAGTCCGGCCCGGGCGTCCCGCACTGCCTGACGCAAGGACTCGATGGTGGCGTCGTAGGTCGCTCGGTCGACCGGATATGGAGTCCCATCCTTGCCGCCATGGGCGAAGGAGTACGACACCGGATCCCGCACCGATGCCGGCTCGCCGTAGGTCAGCTCGGCGGTCAGCGCCAGCGCGCGCAATGCTTTGGCACCGACGCCCGGCACCGCCAGCAATGCGGTGTAGTTCTCGGGCTGGCGCTCATAGGTCGTTAGCAGGATCCGAGCCAGCCGATCCGGATGCAGATCGCTGAGCCGGATGTCATGGTGGCGCGGCAGGGTCAGGGACCGCATTCGCGTTAGATCGGCAACCAGTTTGGTCGGATTCTCCCGGGCAAGCGCGACGGCGATCGTTCGGTTGCGCTCGCCCTCGGATGCCACCAAGTTGAGGACGTTCTGGGTCGGCTCGCCCGCGACGGCGGCATGCGGGTCATAGTCGAATCGCTCGGGTGGCAGCCAGTGATAGCGGCGCGCCATCGCTGAGCTCTCGTTCATTCCCTGTTGCACCACGGCCCACGCGCCTTCGGTCGTGAAGAAAAAGCTGTGGTGATAGACCTGAAACCCGTCCTGCACAGCAGCCGAATCGACTTTCGCCGAGAGCCGGCTGGCACGAATGAGCGGTGCCGCATCCTGGCCGGTCGTCCAGCAGGCCGACTCGATCTCCTGCGGCGTCTTGCGCGACGTCTTCCCCTTACCGCCGGCAACGAAGATCCCGGTCTCGCCGGACAGATCCTTCAATCCCTCCTTCAGGGCGCCGCAGGCGGTCGTGGTCAGGCCACTGCTGTGCCAATCGAAACCGAGCACGCAGCCGAAGGCCTGGAACCAGATAGGGTCAGCGAGGCGGCGGAGCAGGCCGGGGGTGCCTTCCTCGGCGAGCATCGCCAGGGTCATCTCACGCGCCAGCGACGTCATGCGCTCGAACAACCAGCGTGGCGCGCGGCCGCCATGCAGCGGCAGGTCGGCGGTTCCAGTGCGCATCGGCTGAGTCTAGATGGCGGTGGCGGTGAGCATCGCGTCGAACCACAGCCCGGAACGGTGCGCGCGGAACTGATCGCGCGCACCGCGCACGTTGCCGTGCTGGGTGATGCTTCGGACCTTAAGCGCGCGCAGCATCAGCGCAGCTGGCCAGGCCACGGACGCCATGCGATGCAGGCGCGCCAGCGAGGGGCGAACCTGCGGCGTGATATCGATCAGCGCAATTTCGTCGAAGCCAGACGCGGTGGCCCATTCGCGATGCTCGGCTGCCGTGGCGATGTCCGGAATGGCCCAGCTGGAGAGCCAGCTGTGAAGCAGCGCCTCGCCCCGATCCGGGAGCGGCCGCGCGGTCCGCAAATACTCGACGATGCCGAGGCGGCCGCCTGGCCGCAGCAGCCGTCGGGCCTCGCGATAGAAGGCGGCTTTGTCCGCCGCGTGGCAGATGCTTTCGACGGCCCAGACCACGTCGAAGCTGGCGTCAGGAAACGAGGTGTGCAGGTAGTCCTCTTTCGCAAACCGCACCCGATCCGAAACGCCGCGCTCCACGCCAAAGCCGCGGGCGCGTTCCACCTGGCTGGACACCGGCGTGATTCCAATCACCTGGACGTCGAAGGTCCGGGCAAGCCAGATCGCGCTGCCTCCCACCCCGCAGCCGGCGTCCAGGATTCGCGCTCCGCGCGGTATCCCGACGCGGGCCGCCAGCGCGGCATTCAAATGGTTCAGCGCGTCGGCATGGGTGTGCGTGCGCTCATCCCAGTAGCCGAAGTGGATGGCGTAGTTCGATGAGTTCAGCCACAGCCAGCGATAGTCGTGCCAGGTCTCGTCGTAGTACCGATCGATGGGGCGAAGATCCTGTGTGGCTGCCATCAGCGACAGCGTAGCGGCCCCGCCCTCACCCCCACCCTGACCCTCCCCCGCAAGCGGGGGAGGGGAATAAGAAAGAGCGGCCGGCGGGGGAAATGCCGACCGCTCAAACCGACTCGAGCTTACTAGCCGATGTTCTCTCGGGCTTTCGCCTTGTTGGGAGCCGGCGTGCCGCTGACGTGAAGCAGGTTTTCGACGCCGCCCACGCCAGGCACCTTCAGGACGGCCTTCTCAATCGTCGCGATCTGATAGGCGTTGTCCACCTGGCCCCGAACCGTGACGATGGCGGACTCGACATCGAAATTGATCTGCCCCTTCGGTAGATCACGATTGCGCAGGACCTCGCTTTCCACGCGGTCGCGCAGGGTCAGATCATCGACCGGGGGCGACCCGGTTCGCAACGTCACCATCCGCTGGGGGAGAGCGGCGGCGCTGGTGCTGGTCCGCCTGCCCCACTGGTCCAATGCGCGCCACCCACGCCGCAGCCGCGCGGACGACCAGTCGACGAACATGGCCCGTCGCGCCCGGCCGCGCTCCGGATCGAGGAAGTAGACCGCGACCGCACCGCTGATGGCGCCGGCGATGACGGTCAGCGGCGACGGCCCACGGCGCGTAGGCAGCCGCTTGCGTGCCGCCTTGGCCTGGTTGCGGATCTGGCTGCTGACCGATTCCTCGGCGGACGCGGCGAGCTCTCGGGCGGCGTTGCCGGCGCCGCTGCCGAGCTCTTTCGCGGCCCGGCCGACCCGGTCCGCGACGTCGCTCCCTACCTGCTTGAAATCAACTTGCTTCAGGTCAGGCACCTCGCGTCACCCCCTCGGTGACCTTCTCGGCCATTTTGTTCTTGGTCGCCTGGACCAGGTTGCCGTGGCTCAGGACGCCCACCAGGCGGCCGTTCTCGGCAACCGGCAGGCGGCGGATCGCTTCGCGTTGCATCGCGCGCCCGGCCTCCTCGATGTCATCGTCCGGCGCGATGATCGTGACCTGCCGGCTCATCAGGTGCTCCGCCGTTTCGCCCCGCGGGTCGTGCCCTTCGGCAATGCAACGGATCACGATGTCGCGGTCGGTAATCACCCCGATCACGGTGCCGCCGTTTTCCAGGACCGGCATGAATCCCGCGTCTTGTTGCTTCATCTTCTTCGCGACGTCGATCACCTTGTCGCTTTTCTTGGCCGACGTCACGGTCTTGGCCATGGCCTCTCGAACCTTCACGCTGGCACCTCCCGCGCGGGCTTTTGCGACTTCGTTTGCCCAGTCTCAACGTATATCAAAAGTTGATAGCTAGAATAACAGATTCGTCGGTGGGCCGAATACGGATGAGCCCGAGATGGCTCGTCAGGCGAAGAGGTTCTTGAGCTCGACGGAGGCTTCGGCCTTGAGCTGCGCCAGCGTGCAGGACTTCGGCGATTTGTCGGGGCGCCAGCGGACGAAGCCGACGCCGTGGCGGAATCGACCATTCTCCAGCCGGTCGAAGGCCACCTCGCACACGAGTTCGGGACGCAGCGGCTCCCAGGCCAGGTCGCGATCCTGCGACCAGCGGCTGGGGCCACCCGGGGCGCGGCCGCCCTCGAAACTGGTGCCGCCCCGCAGGGGCTCGAGCAGGCCGACCAGTTCGCGGCGCTGGGCATCATCGAAACCCGACGTGTGACCGATGTACTCCAGCGTCTTGCCCCGATAGACGCCGAGCAGCAACGAGCCCACCCGTTTGCCGTCGTTTCCCCAGCGGAAGCCGCCGACCACGCAATCGGCGGTTCGCTGTTCCTTCACCTTGATCATGGCGCGCTCGCCGGGATGATAGATACTGTCCACCCGTTTGGCGACGATGCCATCGAGGCCTGTCCCTCGATACTCCTTGAGCCAGTTCAACGCGACCTCACGATCGCGTGTCACCGGGCTGAGATAGATCGATTCGGGCTTCGGCCCGAGGAGCTTTTCGAGTCGTGGGCGGCGCTCCCT
>VBEW01000208.1 GCA_005889225.1 Chloroflexota bacterium
CTGCTGCCGGAGATGCTCGAGGGCGACCCGGTTCCGCTGGTAGGCTGACCGGATGGCCGCGCTCGGATCAATGGCCCCGGTGGCCGTCTCGGTGATCCGGCTGGCAGCGGTCTGCAGGCCGGCTGGCAGGCTGCTGGCCGACGGCAGGGCGATCGGCGCCAGCGGCTGCCGCGGGTCCTGAGCCGCATGCGCGGCGATCCCGCTCGACAACGCGAGGGCGATGACCAGGGCGAGCAGCCGGTTCGTCATGCTGATGACCATCTCGAATGCCTCGACCCCAGCCTATCCCTGCGTCACGATCGCAACATTTCGTCGAACGTTACGTCACCGATCGCCAGCGGGTCGTCGCGCGGCATCAACCGGAGGGCACAATGAATTCACATCCGATTACGGTGGCGCACGTAGTCCCATCGTCCGCTCGGCCGCACGCCGGCGGTCAACCGATACGTGGCTCCCAGGCATCGGTGCTCAGCACCAGCGTGACCGGCCCGTCGTTCACCAGCTCGAGGGCCATCTGGGCGCCGAAGGAGCCGGTCTCGACCCTGAGCCCGCTGGCGCGAAGCCGCCCGATGAAGCGATCGAGCAGTGGCCGGCCCTGCTCCGGCCGCGCCGCATGGAGGAAGCTCGGCCGGTTCTGGCCGCGCGCGTCGGCGAACAGGGTGAACTGCGACACGACCAGCAGGGCGGCCTCCACCTGCGCGGCACTGAGGTTGAACTTCCCGGCATCGTCGCTGAACATGCGCAGCTTCAGGATCTTGTCGGCGAGGTAATCCGCGTCGCGCTCCTGGTCGGTTTCCGCCACGCCCACCAGGAGGCAATAGCCTCGGCCGATCGACGCCTCGCCACCATCCCATCGGACCGATGCCCTGCTGACGCGCTGCACCACGGCCCGCATCAGGCTCTCAGGGCGGCGGGTTCCAGCCGGTCAGGTGCCCATTCGTGCGCTGCGTCAACCAACTCTCGATGTCCTGGAAGACCTTCTCGCGGTCGAGCTCGTTGAAGATCTCGTGATAGAGCCCCGGATAGAGGCAGAAGGCGCGATCGGGGGCTGCCGCGCGGGCGAAGAAGCGCTGGCTGCCAACCGGATCCACGATCTGGTCGTCGCGGCCCTGCATCAGCAGAAACGGTACGCGCAGCTCGGGTGCCCGCATGATGAATTCCTCGCCGCGCGCAATAGTGTCGCCGTAAAGCCCAGCCGTGATGTGGTCGTGAACCAGGGGGTCGCTCGTGTAGGCGGGGCCGTTGCCCGGGTCGTGGCTGAGCAGGCTGGCATCGACCTCGTTGGAAAAGGTCATCCCTGGGGCGATTCGTGGCAGTACCGTGCTCAGCGCCCGCTTCCACGCCGGAACCCGCTGCTTCACCTTCAGCAGCGGGGCGCTGAAGATCGCCCGGTCGATGTGATCGGCGTGTTTGAGTGCGTAGGCGATGGCGAGCAGGCCGCCAAAGGAATGGCCGATCAAGACGACTGGACTACCGTCATCCGCTCGGGCCCGGAGCACCACCGCGTCGATGTCGTCGAGCAGTGCGTCCAGGCTTGGAGCGTGGCCGCGCTTGCCGCCACTGCGGCCATGGCCCCGCTGATCCATGGCGTAAACCGTCGCCCCCAGTGGCGTAAACCGGGCAGCCAGGTGCTGATAGCGGCCGCTGTGCTCGCCCAGTCCATGCACGATCACGAAGGTCCATCGGTGCGGCACCGAGTCCTCCTGCCAGCGGCGAACCTCGAGGCTCAGCCCGTCCGCCGTTCTAAGCGTGACGGTGGAGTCGGTCACGGGTTGAGCCGGCGAAAGCCTCGATAGATGCGCATCGCCTCGGCCTCCGCCTCGAGGAAGGAGGGGGCGAAGTCGCGAATGCCCTTCAGGCTGAAGCCCCACATGCCAGGCTTGTCCCGCCGAAAATACGAGTTGGGGCGGTAGGTCGGCGGATAGAAGGTGATTGGCTCGCCTTCCATCTTCTTGATCACCGGCCGTGCCGCCAGCACATCTTCGATCGGCATGCCGGAAGGTAGCCGGCCCTGGCGGATTTCCAGGAAGCGAAGCTTTGCGATCGGGTTCTCGTCATCCTTCAGGGTGGCGCGAGCGTGGAATCGCTGGGCGGCATCGTTCAGGAAGTAGAGGGTGGCGATGGCATCGGTCTCATCACCGAGCATTCGCAGGAAGCCGGCCGCCGACAGCTCGGGTCCCTCCTCGTTGCGGGAATGGCGGAAATACTCCATGGCGAACAGATCCGTGGTGTTTTCGGTTGCCAGCCAGAAGGCATCCCCGCGCCAGGCTCGGCTACGCGAGAAGACGCGCGCATCCTTCTCCAGCTCGGCAAGCCGGGCGGGGTCGACATTGTGAAGGCGGTAGAACAGTACACGGCGCATGGCAGGTATGCGGTCAGTTGTGTTGAGGCTGGGCGTCCGCGCCAGCGGGTTTCATTCTAAGTAGTCGCACGCTGTGTGGCGGCAGGTTCATCCTCAGCGAATCGGTCTTGATCCCGAGCGCGCGCCCGCCCCGGCGTGGTGACCAGAGATCGGCCACGGAGAAGCTCCCGCCGGTACCCGTTGCTTCGGAGAAGAGGAGGCGATAGGGCCGTGCGGCATCGCTCCAGTTGTATACCGCGACGACCACCGTGGCGTCCTGGTCGCGGCGCACCCAGAGCGGCGGCAGCTCCTGGGGAAACGCAAACCAGTGGTCCTGGGCCTCGCGTTCGGGGGCACTGAAGAGGTGGACCGGCTCGGCCGCCGGTTCCCCCACCAGGCCGAGGACATTCGGATTGCGGAGCAGCGCCAGTCGGTCGGCGGGCAACGTTTCGAGATCATCGCCCAGCATGAAGATGCCACCCGAGAGCGCCGCGATCGTGATCATCAGCCGTGCCTCGTCCGGGGTGAGCTGCGGCGCCGCCGCCATGGCAACGTCAGCGTCGACGGCGAACAGCGATCGATCGAAGAACAGCCGCGCCGCCTGGTTGCGGGCCATCGAGAGGATCAAGGGAAAACCGAGCTGCGGCGCTGTGGCATTGCCGTTCTCCATCTGCGGGATGCCAACATCGCCGCCGATCCAGGCCCCGTGGACCAGGCCGACTACCGGCATCAGCGGCGCGCCGCAGGCCAGCACGAAGCACTTTTCCGGTTTCCCGGGCGGATTGATCGCGTCGGCGATGTGCTTTAGGCCGAGCCGAAGCGCCTGCATCCCGGTCACCTCGGGATCGTGGCGACCGGCCTCGTAGGCGGCGCCATACAGGAAATCGAGCTTGTAGTACGTGAACCCGTCTCGGCGCAGGCCGAGGAAGAGGTCGTCGAGGAATCGCAGGGCATCGGGATGCGTCGGGTCCAGGATGTGATACGCCTTGTCGAGCCGTGCGTCGACGAGCGGCGAGCCATCGCTCGCCTTGAGCAGCCACTCAGGATGGGCACGCGCTAACTGCGAATCCGCGGCGACGTGGAAGGGTGCCAGCCAGATGCCGAACTCCAGCCGGTGCCGGTGCACGCGGGTCGCCAGAGTGCGCAGGCCGTCGGCGAAGAACTCGTTCGCCACCCAATCGCCCCAACGTTGCCAGCGGGGCATCCAGCCATCATCGAGCTGGATCACCGGCCGGTAGCCATTCGCCGATGTCTTGACC
>VBEW01000204.1 GCA_005889225.1 Chloroflexota bacterium
CGCCTTCCTCGAGGAGGCCGCCTTCCTCGAGGAGGCAGTTGTTCTTGATCGTGACATGGCGGCAGACGATCGCCTGACGGAGGCGCGAATTCTCACCGATGTACGAATAGGTCCAGATGATCGAATTGCTGATCTTCGTGTTCTCGTCGACCACTGAGAAATTGCCGACGCACACCGGCCCGTTGACAAAGACGCCCGCCTTGAGCTTGCACTCGTTCCCGATGTAGGCGGGCCCATTGATCCGCACGTCGTAACCGATTTCGACGTTCTCGCCGATCCAAACGTTGCCATGCCGGCGTTCGCCCGGGATCTCGACGTCGACCCGCCCCTCGAGCGCGTCCCAATTTGCCTGGTAATAGGTCTGGATGTTGCCGATATCACACCAGTACCCCGGCGCCAGATACCCGTAGAGCGGCATGGCGTTGGTCAGCATCTTGGGGAAGACATCGCTGCTCCAGTCCACCACTGCTCCCGGCGGCAGCAGGTCGAGGACTTCCGGTTCTATGACGTAGATGCCGGTGTTCACCTGATCGGAAAACACCTCGCCCCAGGACGGCTTCTCGAGGAATCGTTTGATCGTGCCGTCCGGGTTGGTGATCACCACCCCGAACTCCAGTGGATTGGCCACCGAGGTCAGAACGATGGTCGCCGATGCGCCCTTCTCGCGGTGATACTGCATGACCGCGCCCAGGTCGATGTCCGTCAGCGCGTCGCCGCTGATCACGATGAAGGGCTCGGTGAGGTATTCTTGCGCATTCTTCACGCTGCCGGCGGTGCCGAGCGGGGCGTCCTCCACCACATAGGTGATGTCGACGCCGAAGTCCGAGCCGTCCCCGAAGTAATCGCGGATCGCCGAGCCCAGGTATTGGAGTGTCACCACCACGTCCGTGATCCCGTGCTTGCGCAGCAATCGAAGGATGTGCTCCATGACGGGCTTACCAACCACCGGCACCAGCGGCTTTGGCACGCCGCTCGTGAGCGGGCGAAGCCGCGAGCCTTCGCCACCAGCCATCACCACAGCCTTCATGCCATCTGCGCCGCCTCTTTCTGAATGCGCTCGCGCAGGAATGCTGCCGAGTCCTCGGGCTTGACCACATTGATCCAGATTCCGGTGCCGAGCTCGAATCCCGCGGCCGTGCTGAGCTTGGGAATCAGCTCGAGGTGCCAGTGATAGAGGTTGGACACGTCGGCTTTGAGTGGAGCGCTGTGGATGTAATAGTTGAAGGGCGGATCGTTGAGTCCCTCGTAGAAGCCTTTCAGGGTAAGCTGCAGCGCCTCGGCGAACGCCGGCTTCTCGTTCGCCTCGAGGTCGCCGAACGAGGCGCAATGGCGGCGCGGCATGATCCAGGTCTCGAACGGCGTGCGGGCCGCGTACGGGGCAAAGACCGTGAACGCCTCGTTCTCGAAGATGACGCGGGCGCCGGCTTGCCGCTCGTCCTCGAGGGTGCGGCAGAAGACACATTCGCCATCCGCCTCATGAAAGCGCCGAGCCCCGGCCAGCTCGTCGAGAAAGCTCGGCGGAATCAACGAGACGGCATAGAGCTGCGAGTGCGGGTGCTCCAGCGAGGCACCGGCCGGCCGGCCGTGGTTGTAGAGCACCAGCACGTGCTCGAGCGCCGGGTTCTGGGCGTGCTGCCGATACCGGTCGACATACGACTGCACGATCTCCTCAACCTGCCGGCGCGGCAGCAACGGCGTCGTCGCCCGGTGATCGGGGCTGCTGATCAGCACCTCGCAGGCGCCGATCGCGTCGCGCTGCCAGAACCGCCCGTCCTGGTGCTCCTGGCCATCGGGCTCGAGGCGGAAGGCGGCGTACAGGTTCGGGACCACCCTGACCCACCAGCCCGGTGTATTTGGAGCGGTGCCGGCCGCGCGATAGGCGAGGACCTCCGGGGGTGTCATCGTCTCGTGTCCGGGGCAGAACGGGCAGACGTCGCGGGCCGCGACGGACTCTTTAGCGGCCTGGGTGAAGGAATCGGGACGGCGCGCGCGCTCGGTCGCCACCGCCACCCAACGCCCGGTAATCAAGTCCTGCCGTAACTGAGGCAACCCGCAAAGCTCCTGAGAGAAGAACGCCTGAACTATCCGAGAGTTTTCATTATCGCCGTCGGCCCGAAACGTCGATGTGTCAGCCGGCGGGTTTTCTAGGCAACGCGTTCGCCCGCCTTGAAAACCGCCCAGACGCGCCAGAGCGCGCGCGGATCGACGAGCGGATCACCATGCACGAGGACCAGGTCGGCCGGATCCCCGGGCTGGAGCCGGCCGGCATGCTCGATTCCCAGCAGCTCGCCGCCTCGCCAGCTGACCGCCGCCAGCGCCTCGTAAGGCTCGAGCCCCGCCTCGACCAGCTGTTCGACTTCCCACGCGAGGTGTCCGGCCCGCACCGAGCCACCGCCAAAGTCGGAGCCGGCCGCGATCCGCACCCCGGCGCGGCGGGCGGCCCTGACGGCGGCGAAGGCCCCTTCTCGGCGCGCCGCCAGCCGGCGCGTCCCTTCGTCGGAGGTGAAGCGTTCGATGCGGGTCGTGCGCGCAAAGGTGGCCCAGCTCGCCAGCACCGAAAGCGTCGACACCAGCGCGACATTGTTCCGCTGCATGGTGACCGCGATCGTCTCGTCGAGCTCCATCCCGTGCTCGATCGAGTCCACACCGGCCTCGGCACCGACGCGGGCGCCATCCAGAATCGTCGCGTGGGCGGTGATCTTGCGCCCTCGGGCATGCACGGCTTCGCAGGCCCCGCGAACGTCGTCCACGGTGAAGGGACACTGATCGGAACGGTCCGGTGGGTCGAGCATGATCTTGACGAAGTCGGTGCCCGCATCCAGCTGGGCGAGCGCGGCCGCCTTGAGGCCCGCGCCGTCCTTGACGGCCACCGTCATCGGTAGATATCCGTCCTTGGCGATCCAGGTGCCGGCGACCCGGATATAGGGCGCGCCGGGGACGGCCGACATCTCCTGCGCAACCAGCAGGCTGATCGCTCGACCGTCGGCCCCGGCTGGCGACCCGACGTCGCGAGCCCAGAGCACGCCGGCCTGGACCAGGCGGGCCGCGTTGTGCCGTGCCACCTCGCGCAGTCGGTCAGGCGGATCCGACCCGCGATCGATCCAGTGGCTGCCGCCAGGCATCGTCAGGTGACTGTGAGCGTCGACCAGGGCCGGCACGATCGTCCCCCCACCGCCGTCGAGGACATCGGCACCATCGGCTTCCCGCTCATCGGGCGACACCCACGCGATGCGGCCATCCTCGATCAAGAGACTGACACCCACCTGCAACGCCGGCGAGCGCCCGTCCGCCAGGCAGGCATCGCGAATCAGCAGACGGCCGGTCACGCCGGGGCCGGCACGGGTTGCTCCTTCAGCCTTGCAACGGGGCCCAGGAAAATCCACAGAGCCGCCAGCGCCGACACCACGCTGCCGAGGATGATCGTCGGGACAACTCCGATCTGCGTGCCCAGGATGCCGCCGGCGAAGGCGCCGACTGGAATCGTCCCCCAGACGATGGTGCGCATGGTGGCGTTCATTCGGCCCTGAACGCGGTCCGGCGTGATCGATTGCCGCAGGCTCACCTGGTTGATGTTGTAGACCGGGACCATGAGATTGTTCAGAAAACCCAGCACGCTGAGAATGATCGCAGGGACGCCGATCAATGCCAGCGGCGTCGCCAGGGTGATCACTCCGCCGAGGAAGATGGATAGGCCGAGCGTCATGCCCAGGCCGAACGTTCGCACCGTCCATGCGGCGAGGAAGGCACCGACCAGCCAACCGACACTGCTGATTCCAAAGATGATGCCCACCACGGCGGCCGACAGGTGGAGGTCGCGATACGCAAAGACGAGGAAGACCGCGCCGAAGATCATGTTCGAGCCCAGGTTGGTGGTGGCGGTGCATCCCGCGATGCGCCACAGGATGGGGCTCTTGAAGACGACCTCGATACCCTCGCGCATCTCCGGGATGAAGCCGGTTGCTCCAGATGCGGTGCTCGGCCGCGGTTCCGGTTCCGGCGTCGAGATCAAGGCCAGGGCGAGCGCCGAAGCGAGGAAGGAGAAGGCGTCGAGCGCGACCGCCCTGGCACCCCCGATCCACTGAATCAATACACCGGCAACCGCGGGACCAGAGATCTGCGACGCCGAGCGCGTGACTTCGAGCTTCGTGTTGCCCTCGATCAGGTTGGACCGGTCAACGAGGGCCGGCAGGTATGACTGATACGACACGTCGAAGAAGACGGTAAAGATGCCGGTGAGCAGGGCCACGATGTACAACTGTTCGAGCGTAAGGGCACCGAGGAGGAAGGCCACCGGGATTGATCCCAGCGCAAGCAGGCGCCCGATGTCACAGGCGATCATGATCGGTCGGCGGCGCAGCCGGTCAGCGTACACGCCGGCAACCAACCCGAGTGTGGGAAAGGCCAGGAACTCGAGCGCGGTGAGCACGCCGACCTGAAACGGACCGGCGTGGAGGACCAGGATGGCCACCGTCGGAACCGCAAGCAAGGTGACCTGGCTGCCAAATTCGCTGACCGTTTCACCGGCCCACAGCTTCAGGAAGTCGGGATGGCGCCAGAGGCGACCGCCGAACACCGGGCGATTCTATCGAGAACGTAGACTCGTAAAGGCCTTATGCGCGACGACTCGACCTCCATTCGCAACCTCGTCATCGGGATGCTGCTGGTGGCGGCCCCGTTTGCGATTGCATATCTACTGACCCGGGGCAACCCGAACGCCGAAATCCTTTTGATCGTCGCGATATTTTGCCTTGGCCTGGCGGCGATTTTCGGGTTGGCATCCGGGTTGCAGCAGGTGGGAGGCGTCGCGCTACGCCTGTCTGGCCGTCCGCCTCGCGACATCATGATCGTCGGGCTGGCCGCCCTCAGCCTGCTGACGCCGTGGACGATCGCGGTGGACGTCGCCAACCTCCACCAAATCTTCGGCTGGACCAACCCGCTCGCATGGCTGATGGCGTTGGGCCTGCTGACGGCGGTCACCCGGAGCGCCCGACCCTATCATGGCTTGGCGCTCGTCGCCACCGGCGTGGCGCTCATCGGCTGGGTGGGATGGGTGGCCTGGTTACCGACCACGCCGAGCTTCAGCGAATTTCCCTTCACCTTCGTGCCGGTTGACCTCGTCTCAACCGGGTGGTACGCGGGGCTGATCGGCTGGGTGATTGCCGTCGATGCCTTCGCAGCCCGGCGCGCCCGCGAGCCGGCGCTGGCTCAACCGAAGGATGTCTGGCCGCTGTCACTGGTGCCCGGGATGGGCCTGGTCCGGCTCGGCTATTTCGGCCGTGGACGGCTATGGCTTGCCGCGGCGGTGCTGGCCACGGTATTCATCGGCATCTCGGCCGTCAACGACAGCGAGTTCGCCTACTGGGCGCACTACGACACCACACCACCGGACCGTGGCCGGCTCGACGTCGCGCTCGGCGCCGCGGCACTGGCGCTGGTGATCGTGGGAAGCTGGGTCGACACCTGGCGCAGCTTGCGCCGCCGGGAGATCATGGGCGACTGGCTGGCCCACGTCCGCCGTCGCTCGCAGAGCGAGTCCCGCTAGGGCCGGGCGCCGCGGTTCAGCTCAGGCGTAGTGACAGGCGGCCCACTGCCCGGCGGCGACCTCACGCAGCAGTGGCTCGACCTCCGCGCAGGTGTCCGTCGCGATCGGGCAGCGGGTGCGGAAGTGACAGCCGGACGGTGGGTTGGTCGGGCTCGGAATCTCGCCCTTGAGGACCGTCTGCTCTCGCTTGATCGTTGGATCCGGGATTGGAATGACCGAGATCAGCGCCTTCGTGTAGGGGTGGCGCGGGGTACGCAAGAGCTGCTCGGTGGGTGCCAGCTCCACGATCTTGCCCAGGTACATGACGGCGATCCGATCGCTCACCTGCTCGACCACCGCCATGTTGTGCGCCACGAACAGGTAGGTGAGGTGGAACTCGTTCTGGAGATCCTCCAGCAGATTCAGGATCTGCGACTGGATCGACACGTCCAGGGCGGAGACCGGCTCGTCGGCAATGATGAGTTTCGGCCGAAGCGCCAGTGCCCGGGCAATGCCGATGCGCTGCCGCTGGCCACCGCTGAACTCATGAGGAAACCGGCCGCGGTACTGGCCGCGCAGCCCTACCACCTCGAGCAGCTCGCTGACGATTCGCTCCCGCTCGTGGGCCGATCCGATGCCGTGGACGAGAAGGCCTTCCCCCACGATCTCCCCAACCGACATGCGGGGGTTCAGCGAGCCGTACGGATCCTGAAAGATGATCTGTACTTCGCGCCGGATCTCGTTCAGCTCTTTCTTGCTCGCCTTGAAGATGTTGCGCCCCTCGAGAAACGCCTCACCGGAGGTGGGCGGGATCAGCCGCAAGATCGTGCGCGCCACGGTGGACTTCCCCGAACCGGATTCACCGATCAGGCCGAGGGTTTCGCCCTGCTTGATTTCAAAGCTCACATCGTCGACCGCCTTGACGTTGGCCACGGTGGTCTGCAGCAATCCGCCCTTTATCGGGAAGTACTTGACCAGGTGGTCGACCTTGAGCAAGGCACCGTTGCTATCGGAAGAAACCACAGCAGGCCGCTTCTTGCGTCCGATCATTAGTACTGCCAGCAGGCCACGAGGTGTTCAGCTCGGACGGCTTTCAACGCCGGGATGTCACTCTCGCTGTGCGGCGCCTTGACCGGGCAGCGAGGTCGGAATGCACAGCCGGGCGGGAGAGCCAGCGGGTTCGGCACGCTACCGGTGATGACGTGGAGACGGTCCTGCTTTTTTCCCAGGCGCGGGATCGACGCCAGCAATCCCTGCGTATAGGGATGCTGGGGATTGGCGAATAATTCCGTCGTCGGCGCCTGCTCAACGATCCGCCCTGCGTACATGACGGCGACACTATCGCACATTTCGGCGACGACCCCCAGGTCATGCGTGATGAGCAGGATGGCGGATCCGAACTCCCCTTTGAGGTTCCGCATCAGTCTCAGGATCTGGGCCTGGATGGTGACGTCGAGCGCGGTCGTCGGCTCGTCGGCGATCAGGAGATCAGGATTGGTCGATAGCGCCATGGCGATCATGACCCGCTGGCGCATCCCGCCGGAGAGCTCGTGCGGATACTGCCTGGCGCGGCGCTTGGGGTCCGAGATTCCGACCAGGCGCAAGACCTCGATCGCGCGGTCGAAGGCGGCCTTCGGCTCCACTTTCTCGTGGAGCCGCACCGCTTCGGCGATCTGGTCTCCGCAGGTGTAGACGGGGTTCAGCGCCGTCATCGGTTCCTGGAAGATCATCGAGATGTCGTTGCCGCGCACGTCGCGCATCTCCTCCTCGGTCAGCCCGATCAGGTCGCGGTCCCGAAACCAGACATGCCCGGCGGTGATCCGACCATTTTTCTCCAGCAGCCGCATGATCGACAACGCCGTGATGCTCTTCCCCGAGCCGGACTCCCCCACCAGGCCGACGGTCGCCTTGGCCGGGATGGTGAGGTTGACGCCGTCGACCGCCTTGACCGTGCCCCCGTGAACGTGAAACTGGGTGTGGAGGTCTTCTATTCGAAGAAGTTCGTTCACCTCTGCCGTGGATCGAGCGCGTCCCGGATGCCGTCGCCGATGAGGTTGATGCAGAGCGCGGTGACGACCAGCGCGGTGGCCGGGAAGACGACGAGATAGGCCTTGTCGTCCAGCAGGTACTGCTCGAATTGTTGCAACATGTTGCCCCAGCTCGGCTCGGGCGGCGGAATGCTGTAGCCGAGAAAACCCAGCGCCGCTTCGAGCAGGATGATGCCGGAGACGCCCAGGGTTGCCGACACGATGATCGGGGCCAGCGCGTTCGGCAGGATGTGGCGGACGATGATGCGCGCGTTGGACGCCCCGAGCGCTCGAGCCGCCTGGACGAACTCCTGTTCTCGAAGCACCAGAAACTGGGCCCGCATCAACCGGCCGATCTCGTACCAGCCGGTGGCGGCGATGACGATGATGACGGTGCTGAGGCGGACACCGCCGGTCGCCGCCGTGACG
>VBEW01000205.1 GCA_005889225.1 Chloroflexota bacterium
CGCGTTGGGGCACGGTCTGGCCCTCGCCATTGAGCGCGGCCTGGACACCGTCCTGCACCGGGTTCGTCACCACCAGGGTGCGCTCGGGGTCAAGTGCCCGTGCCGCCGCCATCGACCAGAGCAACATGGGCCGGCCGGCGACCGGATGGAGCACCTTGGGAATTCGGGAGTTCATCCGGACTCCCTTGCCGGCGGCGAGCACCACCACCGTGACGCCCCCGCGCGTCTCCGGCGAACGGACCCCCTTGGGCCCCGCGGATGCGTTCACGCGCATGGGAGGAATTGCAGCGGATTATATCAACGCTAAAACTCCCTCCCCAGGGAGCCGGTCTGGGCGTCAATCGCGGTTGCCGTTAACCGCTTCCGCCGAATCGCGTTTCGATGTACAGGTATTGCCCGACCGGCGTCGCCTTACCCGACTTCAGGTCGAGGATGCGGACGTCGGAACTCGAGCCCCCCGCGAAAATCAGGTGTTCATCGTCCACCCATCCAAGGGGACCCCAGCCCGACACCCCGGTCGGCGTTCCAGCTCCGTTGCTGATCGTCAAGATCCAGATTGGCCCGGTTGTGGCAGTCGCGTTGCCACCACCGCAGGCCGCGAACGTCCCACTCGGCGAAAGCGCTCTGCAGTCGCTCTGGATCGGCTTTCGGTTTCCGTCCCAACGCTGCAGGAAGACGCCGTCGTTGGGCCCACCACAGAGCGAGCCGATCGCCGAAATGACACCCTGACCGGTGGCCGGTGGGACACAGATGGCTGTCGCGGGGCCAACCGCGAGGATCAGGCTCGAGCCCTGCCAGGCGACTGGGCAGACATACAGGCTCGATGATGCCAAGAGCTCCGAGTGGTTTCCCCCGCCTGCCAGGTTCTCGACGTAGAGCCGAAGGGCAGGGGGACTGACCCCATAGTTGATTGCCGAGACCGCGATCCGGCGGTCATCTGGCGAGACGCCGAACCCTGCCTCGACGGTTGCACTGCCCGGGATCTGGGTCACCAGGCTGGTCTTGCCATCGACGGTCAGCGAACGAACGGCGCTATCCCCATCGAGGTAATAAGCCCGGGTCGCCGATGCGCTCACGGTTGGCATGAAGACGGCTGGCGCACTATTACCGATGGAACCCAGACGAATTGGCGAGCGGCCGGCCGCCCTGGCGGACGCGAGGCTCTGCCCGGTGATGTCGACCAGCCGCAGGGTGTACGGAGCAGCTTGAGGGAGGTGACAAGAACCGCGTAGCCGCCCCGGATGAGCCCGGTCGGAGTCGTGCTGGGCGACGGTGTCGAGGTGCTGGTCGGCGTTGAGGATGCAGCCGTTGCGACCGGGGACGCGCTCGATCCAGCGGAACCGGGCGAGGGACCACTGTTCCCTGAACTGGGCGAACCGCAGCCAACCAGAAGCACGCCGGGGGTCAGGAGCAGCGCCAGGCAGCGACGAATCACCCTACGCGGCCAGATCGGAGATCTCGCCAGGTAACTCCTCCGCCTTCGTTTCGGGGGCGATCCGCTCGCGCAGCCCCGGACCCAGGCGGTCGAGCCGCCGGCCGAGCTTGTAGCCGTAGCGCTGGACCGCATCTTCGATCGCCAGGTACGGGAGCCGGCCCCAGGCCAGGCCTCGAAACAGGTACCAGACGGCCCGCTTCGTCAGCCGCCTCGAGTCGGGCCAGAAGGTGCCGCCCGCGTCGCGGAAATGCTCGTCGGTGTAGCCGGTCAGCACCGCCAGATGGTACGTCGCCTTCAGGTCGGGGTGAAGATGCCTGATGATCAGGGCGTCGGGGGCGTAGGCGATCGTGCAGCTGGCGAGCACCACCTGCCGCGCCCAGAAGCGATCCGCACCAACCGGCAGGTGCTCGTTGAAATGAATCCCCCGCCAGACCGAGCGCCGTACGGCGGCATTGTCGATGAAGAAGGGCAACGAGGCGTAGCGAACGGCGTCACCCACCCGGATCCGGCGCCAATGCGCCTCGCGGCAGAACCGCTGGCCGAGGCGAAAGCCGGATAAGGGGTCGCTCTCCAGCGAGGCCTCCTGCCGGCCGTAGACGCCGCCGACCGAGGGGTCCACGAAGGGCGCGGTCAAGTGCGTGAGCCAGTCGCCATTTCCCGGCACCGCATTCTGCGCCAGGAACACCACCACGTCGCCGCGGGCCGCCTCCATCGCTCGGTTCCAGCTTTTGGGCCCGGGCGGTTCGGTGATCTCGACGAAGCGGGCCAGCGGAAACTGGCTCACGATGTGGCGGGTACCGTCCGTCGATCCCAGGTCGGCGCACACGATCTCGACGGGCACCTGGCCCTGGCCCATGATCCGGTGCAGGATGGTGCCGAAGGCGCGGCCGGCGTTCAGGGTCGGGATGACAATCGAAATCGAGAGCGCCGGGTCGCCCATCACGCGGTGTAACGGGCGCTCGGGGCCTTTCCAGCCCCCGACGCTAGGCGAACCTCACACTAATGAAGTAGTAACTCGTGGGTGTCGTGCCATCACGTGGGCTGACCCCGAAGACCTTGATTTGCCCTTTCTGTCCCGACACGGCGCCGGAGAAGCTGACGCTGACATCGAAGTGCCCGAAGTCGGGCTTGATGGCCGATGCGGTCGTGGTCGCTCGGCCCAGCTCGGCGCCGCTGGCATCGAGGACTACGGCAACGACCGTGCCCTTGTCGACGCTGGCCGTCCCCGCCACGTCTACCGGCGAGCTTATTGCGGTACCCCCGTCCGGGCTGTCGATGATGATCTTGAAGTTGTTGGCGATCGGGGTGGCGGCGGTGCTGGGGAGGGAGGAACTGGCCGGCGAAGCATTTGTCGAGGCCGAGGCGCTGGCCGAAGCCGATGCCGTCGGCGATTCGCTCTGCAGCACGTAGGTCGTGCCGCCGTCGCTCCCACAACCGGCCACCCCAAGGCAGGCGAGCCCCAGGATCAGCGCTGTCCCTAACCCCTTCAAAAACCCTCTGAGCTAGGCGCATTATAGGGTCGGCTTAAGTAAACTCACCAGAATCAACGTCTACGCGTATCAGCACGGGATCTACCCACGGTCCGAACAGGTGGTCGCGTCGACCCGCGGTCTCGACCGCGGCCGGACTACTGCCGATGCGGTGGAGGCGGCCTTCGCCGAAGACCTTTCGGCGTTCGTCCGGGTGCAGCAACAGGCCCGGCTGGACGTCTTCTCGGACGGTCTGCTGCGCTGGCAGGACATCTTCAGGCCGCTGATGGAGGCGGTCGGTCCGATCAAGCCTGAATCCCTGGTGCGCTGGTTCGACACCAACACGTTTTTTCGCGAGCCGGATCTCTCCGGCACGCTGCCCGGCGTCGATCACGCCGACGGCCTGCTTCCGGACGCCTCCGTCCCCCGCCCGCGGGTCGCCACGCTGCCGTCTCCCTACATGTTCTCCCGCGCGGCGCGCACGGATCGGGACCGCAATCAGCTGATGGTCGACCTCGCCGGCAAGGTCTTGCGGCCGGTGATCGATGCCGCGATTGCCGCCGGCTGCCAGCTCGTTCATCTCGAGGACCCATGGCTCGGCTACTTCGGCATCGAATCGAAAGACTGGGCACCGCTGCGAGAAGCCCTCGAGCTCCTCCACCGGGACCTTCGAGCCACCCTGGCCTTTCATGTTTACTTCGGCGATGCCGGGCCGCATGTCGACGAGCTCCGCCGTCTGCCGGTCGACGCCATCGGCGTCGACCTGGTCGAAACCGACGTCAACGAGCTGGGTTCGGGCTGGGACAAGGGACTGGTCGCGGGCGTCATCGATGGGCGCAGCTCGATGCTCGAGTCGGTGGAAAACACCGTCGAGGTCGCCCGCCACCTGGCCGACACCGTCCGGCCGCGCAACCTATATTTGTCCTCGAATTGCGAACTCGCGTTTCTCCCGACCGTCGTCGCCGAACAGAAGGTGCAGCGGCTGGGTGAAGCAGCCAGGACTGTGAAACAACTGGTCTCCGTATGAGTGCCGACCTCGACCACAAGCCGCTGCTGACGCACGAGATCGGCTCGCTGGACAAGCCTGGCTGGCGGGTGAAGGCCTACGCCGGACAGCCGCTCAGCGATCGCGATCTCG
>VBEW01000213.1 GCA_005889225.1 Chloroflexota bacterium
GATCGGCACCTTGATCCAGTTCTCCACCGGCGGTAGCGGGCAGCTCCAGGACGGGTCGTACGCGCAGTTTGGGTTGTACGCGTAGTTGAAGTCGATGACAACATCGTCGCCGTGCGCATGCAGTTCGAGATAGCGGCCGGCGCCGTAGGACTCGTGCCCCGACGTCGAGTCGCGAAATGGCAGGAAGAGCTCGTCCGAATCGTCCGATGCGTAGAGAGTCAGCTGGGCCGGCTCGCCATCCACACGGAAGCGGACGATCCCGTAGCGCCGGTACACCTGCTCTTCGCCGCCGGTGGTGCCCATTCGCACCTCGCCGGGTTCAACGTCCCGGTCAACCGTGGCGCTGATGACCAGGTTGGGGTTCTCGTCAAAGTAGTCCAGCCCCTTGAAGTTGCGGCGCTGGTCTGCCGGTAGCGGAGAGTTCGGATCGTGGACAAAGACGTGGTCCTTCTCCGCTCGAAAGCTCTGCAGTTCGTTTTGCACTCTTGCCATAGATCAATGATCACACTTGACCCGTCAAGGACGGTTCGGATAGTGTAGGCGAGTTTCCGTCGGACGGTCTCAGGAGGGCCGGGGCGTTACGCCGCAGCTGAGCTATGCTCGCAGCCGCGATGGAGTGACCCTGGCCTTCGCCGTAACCGGTCAGGGACCGCCGCTTGTACTCGTTCCGTGGGTACCCTTCAGCAACCTGCAGATGGAGTACGGCAATCCAGTGATGCGTCAGGTCTACGACCAGCTGGCAACCCGTGTCACGCTGGTCCAGTACGACGGCCGGGGCACCGGCCATTCACAGCGTGATGTCGTCGACCTTACCCTCGGGGCGATGCTTGCCGATCTCGAGGCCGTCGTCGATCAGGCGGGCTTTGGCCAATTCAGCCTGCTCGGCCAGTACAGCTCTTGTGCGCATGCGCTCGCCTATGCCGCGCGTCACCCCGAACGCGTCAGACGCCTGGTGCTGTTTGGAGGCTCGGCCCGAACCTGGGATGTGATGAGCGCAAATCAGACCCAGGCACTGCTGAGCCTGATCGAGAAGGACTGGAGCGTCTTCGCCGATACCGCTGCCCACCAGTGGATGGGCTGGGCCGCGGGTGAGGCCGGGAGAGCGACCGCCGAGGCGTTTCGGCAGGCAGTCACCCCGCAGGTGGCTCGCGAAACCTTGCAGGCTGCCAGCGCTACCGACGTGACGGCTGAATTAGCCCGTGTGCAGGCGCCAACACTGGTTGTGCACCGCCGAGACGCACCGCAGGTCCCGATGGAGGTCTCCCGCTCGCTCGCGAATAGCCTGCCGCATGGCCGGCTGGTGATTCTCGACGGCGAACGCCCGCACCTCTTTCTCGAGGACTCCGATCGGGCTGTACGGATGCTGCTCGACTTCTTCTGTGACGGGCTGGAACCAGGCGGCGCATCGCAGGCGAGCGCCGAACCAACGCGTCCGCACAGGGCGCGACCGTCCGGCAGCGAGCTCAGCGGTCGCGAGCTCGAAGTGCTGCGCCTTCTAGCAGGTGGGGAATCAAACGCCCAGATCGCTCGGCGTCTGCGGCTCAGCCCGCACACGGTCGAACGGCACGTCACCAACATCTACCGCAAGATCAACGCGCGCGGCCGAGCCGACGCGACCGCCTACGCGCTGCGTCACGGGCTCGCTTAGTGGCTTTCCGCTAGTCCGCTCTACATAGTTTTCAGGAAGTCACGCGCCGCCCTTCAGCCATACGCTGGCCTCAGTTCAAGTTTGCGAGGTGAGGTCAATGAAAACATCAAGCGTCCTGGGAACAGGTCGCACGGCGCTCGTCACTGGTGCCTCTCGCGGGATCGGACCGCTGATCGCCCGGGAGATCGCGCGAGAGGGAAATCGCGTCGTGCTGACCGGTCGATCGAGGGAGGAACTGCAAGCCGTCGCCTACGCCCTTCGAGACAACGGCGCCGACGTTTCGTTCCTACCGACCAACCTGGTTCAGCCCTGGGCTGCGGAGGCGCTGGTGCAAACCGTCGAACGCGAAAGCGGAAGCATCGACCTGCTGGTCAACAACGCCGGCGGTGACCCGCAGCGCGAATTCGACCGCATGACGCTGAACGAGAACCTTGACATCCTTCAGCTCAACCTGGTCGCGCCGCTGACCCTGTCGCATTCGGTGCTCGGCGGTATGTTGCAGCGCGGTCACGGTCACATCGTCAACATCTCGGCGTTGGCAGGACGGGTCGCGTTCCCCTATACCGAGGTCTACGCCGCCGCGAAGGACGGCCTGATCGGTTTCACGCGGGTGCTGCGCAACGACTATCGAGGCCGTGGTGTGAGCGCATCTGTCCTCATCCTAGGTCCCATTCGCGGCGCCGGCCAGGGGCAACGAACCGCTGACCAGCTCGGTTTGAAGCTGCCTCCGTTCGCCACCGCGTCCGCCGAAGCTGTCGCGAGGGCGGTTATCGACGCGATCAGGCATGACCGTGCCGAAGTAGTGGTGATGCCCGGTCCTGGCCGCCTGATGAAGGCCGCCATGGACTACTTCCCCGGATTGGGCCCGGCGATCAATCGCATCAGCGGCTCGACGGCAACCATGCAGAAAGTCATCGAGTCCCGCAAGGAGCAAAACCATGTCGCACTCAGCTAACGACTTGCAAACGCTAGCGCAGGAACAACAGGCGCTTCTCACGGAAGCGCGGCGCCGCCTCGGCGTCCGCGACCGCATCGACGAACAGCGCCGCGCCGCCCAGCGACAGGCGCGGCGCGAGCGGCTGGAAACGATCACGAGCTATGAGTCCAACCACAAAGGAGAAATCAAGATGAGCGCACCCAATCGACCGTCAATCTTTTCACCCCGGCTCCCGCTCAGCGGCAACGCGGCCTTGGGGGCCAGTGCCCTGATTCAAGCCGTCCTCGGCATCGAATTCACACTATCCAGCCTCAACAAGCTGGCCGACCCCCATTACGTCATTGACTTCGCTGCCTTTGTTCGCTCGACGCCGGGAGCGATCAGCGGGGTGCTGTCATCGTTGATCCAGGCGCTGGTTCTTCCAAACGTTGCGATCTTCGCCAGGTTGATCGAGGTCAGCGAACTTCTCATCGGTGTCGTTCTCTTGATCGGAGCCGCCGATATTGGCCGGCGGCGCTTCGCAGGACGGCTCGGCGCCCAGCATGGCTACGAGGCGCCGCTCGCACTGGGTTCGGCACTCGCAGGTCTCGCGGCAGCCGGGCTCACATTATCCATCGGCATCCTGATGGGTGAGGGGTTGCCCACCGTTGCGGTCGGACGAGCCTTCAGCAGCGCGATTCCCATCGAGCTATTCATCGTTCCGCTCGGCGTCGCGATCGCTTGGCTGGAACTCGGACGCTTCATCGCCCTGCGCCGGTCGCGGCGGCCAGCGCCGGCGATTCGCGCTCGCCTCGTCCAGCAACCACAGGGAGCTTAAGTCGAGGAGGCGGTGCCGCTGGCGGCACCGCCTTTGCCATCGGACTGAGCGGCCTTCTTCGAGTCACAATCGCGCAGGACGAGAAACAATCAAACGAATCGGCATCCGGAGTAAGCAGCTACTCTGCTTCGAGCGGGCGCTCATCAACCAGGGTTGTCGCGTAGGGGACGGCCTCCAAGCGTTCGATCGGGATGGGCTTGCCGGAGACTTCGCTAAGCCCGTAGGTTCCTTGTTCGATGCGGTCGAGCGCTCTCTTGACCTGCGCCAGTTCCTTCTGATCCCGGGCATTTTCGTCGATCTCTGCTTCTCGCTCGTAAAGGAGGTTTGATTCATCGCCTGAATCGCCCACTCCGGAGTCGTCCTGCACCGTTTCCTGAATACCGTGTTTGTTGGTTGCGATACGCGACTCGATCGCATCGCGCTCCGTCTTGAGTCGCTCCTGGAAGCGGCGAACGTCTTGTGATTTCAACATGTCACGTCCTCCTACACTGCAGCCCAAATGTTAGCGCGGCAGCGGCACTGCTCCAACGTTTGGGCATCTCAATCGTCAGGTTGTCCCAAGTCTCCGTCGCCGTGCCTCCGAACGCGGGCCTGAGAGCTTCACGCTGCGGCACGGGTACCGTCTCCAGCCGATCCAGCATCGGCGCGCATAGCTGATGCAGCCCGGCGAATG
>VBEW01000209.1 GCA_005889225.1 Chloroflexota bacterium
CGTGGAAGGACCTCGATGCTCACGTAGCCGTCCTTATGTTTCGTCTGATCGTAGACGGGCTTGAGCACGTCGGCGGCCATCTGGATGTCCTCGACGATGAGACTCAACATGATCTCCTCATCGGATTTCTTGTTGCCGTCGATCAAGCTCCGTAGCGCATCGTCGTAGTCGCTGCTTCCCCCGATCGCTTTTTCGAAGATCGTCGGGTTGGACGTCATCCCCACAACGGCGTCTTCGTCGATCATTCGCTGCAGTTCACCAGACGTGATCAGGCTGCGCCGGATGTAATCCAGCCACACACTGGTGCCCGCCTCGGAAAGTTCAAACAGTGGGTTCTTTGCCATCGCTCCTCCTGTGGCACAAGACAACGAGCGCCGAATACTAGACTCTCACACCCGGCGCCGCCTCTGTGGGCGGGAGACTAGGTCCCGACGCCGCTGAGCGTAATCCGCTGGGTGCCGACGCTATCGGTGATCGTCACCACGCCGGATCGGGCGCCGGGCGCCTGCGGGAGGAACCTCACGGTGATGGTGCAGCTCGCTCCCGCGGCCAGCGTGCGTCCGCAGTTGTTGACCATCACGAAGTCACCGCCTGTCAGGCTGATGCTCGTGATCGAGAGCGGCCCATTGCCGGCATTGAAAAGCACCGCGCTTTGCGGGGCGGACGGATTGCCAACCCGGTCGCCCCCGAAGTTCAGGAACCCGCTGCTGAGCAAGGGTCGGGCGGCCGTCCCGGTACCGCGGAGCGCGACCGACTGGCTCCCACCCGGGCCGTCGTCGTACAGCGTCAGGGTGGCGCTGCGCAGGCCATAGCCATGGGGGGTGAACGTCACCGTGATCGAACAGAAATCGCCCGGCTGGATCGTGCGCAAGCAGGTGTTCGTTTGGCTGTAGTCGCCGGCGGCCGCGCCGCCGATCCCGATCGCCCGAATCGTCAGCGCACCGTTGCCGGTGTTGGTCACGGTGACCCTCTGCGTGGTGGCCGAGCCACCCAGGTTGGCGCCCGGTGACAGAACGGTGGTGCTCAGGCCGGCCACCGGCTGATACCCAACCCCGGTGAGCCGCATGCTTTCCTGCGAGCCGGCAAGCGCATTCGCGTCATTGGTCACCAGGAGGCTGCCGTTGCGCACACCGGCCGCCTGCGGGGTGAAGGTCACGCCGATGGAGCACGACTGTCCCGGTAGCAGCTGCGGCGGACAGTGCGGTATGGCCTTGAAATCACCGGTGGCGACGATGCCGGCAATCGTCAAAGGCCCGTCGCCGCGGTTCGTCAGCGTCGCGGTTTGCTGGACCGTGGTCGCCCCGACATTCTGGCTGAAACTGAGCCGAGAAGGCGTCAATTGCACCAGGGCCATGGTCGCAATCCCCGTCACGGGGATCCGCTGGGGACTATCGACGGAGTCGCTGGCCACCACGATGTAACCGTCGCGCTCCCCGAGGTAGCTGGGCTCGAAGATCACGCTGATGGCGCAGCTGGCGCCGGGGGCGAGCACCGCGGGGCAGTTGTTGGTCTGGGCGAAGTCGCCGTCCTCATGGATGCCGCTCAGGTGGAGGGGAGCCAGCCCGTTGTTGCGCAGGATGATGGTTTGCGCGCCGCTGGCCGTTCCGATGTTCTGCGTAAACGTCAGAGCCTGCCGGTTGAAGCTGGCCACGGCCTGCGCCAGACTTCCGGTCAGGGGGACCGATTGGGAGGTCCCACCACCCGTCACGTTGCCGGCCGCATCATCCTTCACGACGAGCGTGCCGGTGCGGGCTGCCTTGTCAAGCGGACCGATCTGGCTCAGCGTGATCGTGATCTGGCAGCTGCTGTGGGCAGCCATCACGCTCGGACAGTTGTTGCTTTGAGAGAAATCGGGACTCGTCGTTTGGTCCAGCGCAATCGAGATGAGATGCAGTGGACCATCGCCGTTGTTGGTCAGGGTCACGACGGCGGGCGTCGACGCAGCATTAGCCGGCTGGGTGATGACGACCCCCGGCGGGCTGAGGGTCACCAGCGCCGAGGTCGCTTCACCCTTGAGCGTCACCTGCTGGGGTCCGCCGACGGCGTCGTTAGGAATCACCACCGTACCGGTGTGGCCGCCCGGATCGCGCGGCTGGAACGCGACGTCGAAGGAGCAGCTGATTCCTGGCTCCAGGCGTGCCCGCGCGCAGGAATTCTTCGCCTGGTCCATGTAAAAGTTGTTCCGATCGTCCCCCAGGTCGACGGCGCCCATCACCAGCAGCCCATTACCCGTGCTCGTCACCGTCACACTCTGCGGCGGGCTCTGGCCCGCCAGGTTGGTTGGATCGAAGTTGATCTGGGTGCGCTGGATGGCGGCCTGGGGCAGGCCCAACCAACGAACTCGATTGTTGAAACTGTCGGCGATCAGCATCGCGCCCGAATCGCCGAGCATGCTGAGACCTCGAGGGCCGTCGACTTCAGCCGCATCGGCCGGACCGACGTCCCCAATCAGGCCAGCGGTGCTTCTCCCGGCCACTGTCGAAACCGTGCCGGCGCTGAGGTCGACTCGCCGGACCCGATGGTTAAGGTAATCCGCAACATAGAGGTTGGTCTTGTCGAGGGCGGTGCTCCAGGGACGGCCGAACTCGGCCTGGGCAACCGCTGATCCATCGGCGAAGGCCTGAGTCCCGGTCCCGGCGACGGTGGTGATCACGTTCCCAGCAACCTTGCGAATCCGATGATTGAAGCTGTCGGTGATGTACAGCGTCGAGCCATCGACGCTGATCCCGTAGGGCAGATAGAGGTCGGCCGATGTGGCCGGGCCACCCTCGCCGCTGAATCCCAGCCGACCGGTACCGGCCACGGTGAAGATCCTGCCGCGGACAACCTCGCGGATCCGCCCGTTATAGGTGTCGGCGATGAACAGGTTGCCAGAATGGTCGACCGCGACGGCGGTTGGGTAGCTCAGCAGTGCATTGAGCGCCGCCCCGCCATCACCGCCGTAGCCGGCCTCGCCGGCCCTCCCCGCCACCGTGCTGACGTTCCCATTCGCGAGATCGATGGCGCGGACGACATTATTAAAGGTATCGGCCACGAACAGCCGATCGCCCTGCGGACTGAGCGCGGAACCCATTGGATACGCGAAGCGCGAGGCGGTACCGCCCGTCAGCCCGGGGCCCGGAAGTCCGCGTACGCCACCCTTGCCGGCCACCGTACTCACATCGTCGGTATGGTTGTTCGGGTCGGTGTGCGTGGTCGAAAACGCCCGTACCGCCTGGTTGAAGGTATCGACGATGTACCGCCGGCCGGCGATGGCCGGCACCGCCACATTCGTCGACGCACCGGCCAGCTGAGAGAGGACCGCCGCGGGCCCGGCGAATTGCGCCTGGGTCGGCGGCTGTCCATCGCCGGCGAAGCTTGCCGTGCCATTGCCCGCCTCGACATCAATCGTCGGCGCCACGCCGGGCGACTTCGCCGCTTGCAGCACGCGGACCAGGTTGTTGCCGGTGTCGGCGATCACGATGTCGCCATCCGGCCGAACTGCGACCCCGGTCGGCGATGAGAGTTGCGCCCCGATCGCCGGTCCGCCGTCTCCGAGCCTGCCGGCTTTACCGGTACCCGCGATGGTTCGAATCACGTTATCGGAGAGCTCGCGCACCACGTTGTTGCCGGTATCAGCGATGAGCAGATCTTGTCCGTCGAGGGTGATGCCCGACGGCCGTTGTAACCGGGCGGCCGTGGCGACGCCGTCGACGTAGCCCGGCGTCCCTGTTCCGGCCACGGTCGTGAGCCCGCCCCGGATGAGGTCGAGGCGGCGAATGACATTGTTATCG
>VBEW01000210.1 GCA_005889225.1 Chloroflexota bacterium
GGCCAACCCGCGCGGATGACTCAGCGGGCTGGCAACCAGGCTTCGGATCGTCCCTCGGCTGTCGACAATGCGCACCCGGTTGTTCAGCGTGTCCGCGATGTACAGGACGTTGCGTGTCGAGTCCCACGCAACGCCGTAAGGCGAATTCAGCTGAGCCGACGTCGCCGGGCCGCGGTCACCCGAAAAGCCGAAGCTGCCCGAGCCGGCCACCGTACTGATGACCGCCGTCAACGCAGCCCTGGGCCTGTCGATGGTTGGGATGGCGACGGTCGCCTTGCGGACCTGGTGCGCAAACGTATCGGCGATATAGACATCGAAGCCGGTCACCTGGTAGCCGACCTTGGTGACCTGGCCGATCGCGACCGCGTACGGCCCCGCCAGTTGGGCCGCCGCCGGATCGCCACCATCACCATCGACGGCGAGGCTGCCAAGGCCGGCAAAGGCCACCTCTGTGTTGTCGATCAGCAGGCGAACCAGGTGATTCGTCGGGTCGGCCACGAAGGTATACCG
>VBEW01000211.1 GCA_005889225.1 Chloroflexota bacterium
AGTGGATTGGCGATCGCTCGTATCTTCCGCACCGCGACCCGGCTCGTGTTCAGCGTAGGAGTCGCGGGAAGTGAGATGCTGGCACGGCTCGCGATGGCGGGCGATCGCGCCGCTGTCCGTGGCGCTCGTTCTATTTGCGACGGGAACCCCCGCGGTGGCCGCCGATGAGACCTGGTCGATCGACGCGTTTGACGTCGCCATCACGATTCAATCTGACGCCACGATGAGCGTGAACGAGAAGCTGCAGGTGGACTTCCGCACGCCGCACCATGGCATCTTCCGCGACATCCCGGTGCTCTATGAGTGGGATCAGCATCAGAACCGCGTCTACGAGCTGACCGTCGATTCGGTGACCGATGCCGCGGGCCGATCCTGGAAGTACACCGTCCTCGACAACGGCGTGTACAAAGAGATCAAGATCGGCGATCCAAACCAGACGCTGAGCGGGCGGCAGACCTACGTCATCGCCTACACGGTGAAGGGGGCGCTGAATGGATTCGGCGACCATGACGAGCTGTACTGGAATGTCACGGGGGACCAATGGGCGGTGCCGATCACCCAGGCGAGTACCACGGTGGGCGTCCCCGCCCGTGGGCTTCTGTGGACCAGGTGCTTCCAGGGTGAGACCGGCTCGCGCGAGACCTGCCGCGAGTCCTCGACGCCGGACCGGGCGGAATTCGTCAGCACCCGGGTGCTCGCCGCCGGCGAGCAGCTGACCGCGGTCGTCGCCATGAAGAAGGGCGTCGCCGGCGATGTCGCCCCGATCCTCAGGGCGAAGCCGCGGACGTTCCTCGAATACTTCAGCGTCGACCCGCTGAACGTCGGCAGTGCGCTGCTTCTACTGCTCCTGGGCTTTGCCTGGCTGGGCCGGCAGGTCTGGCGGCGTGGGCGCGACATGGAGTACGCGACCGCGTACTACTCGACGAAGGACCCGACGGAGCGCATCCGGCCTCTCTTCCGCCCCGAGGCCGTGGTGCCGGAGTACCGGCCGCCCGACAACCTGCGCCCGGCCCAGCTGGGCTTGATCCTCGACGAGGTCGCCGACACGAAAGATCTGACGGCGACCATCGTCGACATGGCGGTGCGCGGCTACCTCGTCATCAAGAGCGTCAACAAGCACGACTGGGAGCTGGTCCCGGCAAAAGACGACACCCGCGATCTTCTTCCCTACGAAGAGAAGATCCACCATGGGCTGTTCGACGGCAGCAAGTCGGGGACTCGACTCTCGACCCTGAAAGGGACCTTTAGCGGAACTTTGCACGCCGCCGAGGGTCTCCTCTACGGGGACTCGGTCCGGCTGAAATGGTTCACCACGAATCCGCAGTCGACGCGCGTGCGCTGGGCATTGCTGGGCGTCCTGGTCGTGGCGCTCGGTGTCGGCATCGTCTGGGTGCTGGGGGCGCTGGCCGGCTGGGGCCTGCTGGGGATCGCCGTCATCCTCATCGGTGGCGGGATGATCGTGGCCAACCGCTGGATGCCGCGCCGGACCGGGCTGGGCACCGATCTCTTCCACAAGACGCTGGGATTCCGGCTCTACATGACCCGGGCGGAGAAAGACCGGCAGGCGTTTGCGGAAAAGGCGGAAATCTTCACCCAATACCTGCCCTACGCCATCGTCTTCGGCTGCGTCCATCGCTGGGCGAAGGCGTTCGAGGGCATCGACACGAGCGCGGCGGTCTCGAGCTGGTACCAGGGCGCGGGCCCGTTCTATCCAGCCGTCTTCGCCAGTAGCTTGGAGGGCTTCTCGAGCACGCTGAGCACGACGATCGCGCAGACGCCGGCAAGCAGCGGTGGTAGTGGCGGCGGCGGAGGCGGTTTTTCCGGCGGTGGTGGCGGCGGCGGGGGCGGGGGAGCCTGGTAGGGTAGGGAACTCGATATGGGATGGATTGCGCTCGCGATCGTCGTTGTCGCGCTGCTGGCGGCAGTGGCGCTCTTCTACAACCGCTTCGTATCGCTGCGACAGCAGGTGCGGGCCGCGTATTCGGACATCGACGTGCAGCTCAAGCGGCGGCATGACCTGATTCCAAACTTGATCGACACCGTGAAGGGGTACGCGGCACACGAGCGCGGCGTGTTCGATGAGGTCACGAAGGCCCGGGCGGATGCGATTGCCGCCGGAGGCGAGCCGCCGGCCGAACGGGCCACCGCGGAAACCGCACTGAGCGGGGCGCTGAAGTCCCTGTTCGCCGTGGCGGAAGCCTATCCGCAACTACAGGCCGTGCAGGAGTTCAAGGACCTGTCGTCGAACCTGACCGCGACCGAGGATACGCTGCAGTACGCGCGGCGCTACTACAACGCCCAGGTGCGCGATTACAACACCGCGATCGCGACCTTCCCGGGGCTGGTCGTGGCGCCGCTGCTGGGATTCACGCCCTACCAGTTCTTCGAGATGGAGGCGCCGGCGGATCGCGAACTGCCCAGCGTCACATTCCGCTAAGGGTCACTGGCGGGTCGATCGGTCACATTCTCCGGTCGCCTTTCGTCATTAGCACTGAGTGACGAGCCAGTACAACAAGGAGGGATAACGATGAGTCTGCAGATCACGGCCATCTTGATCGGGGTCAGCGACCTGAAGCGAGCGAAGCAGTTTTACAGCGAGGGGCTTGGTTGCCGAATCGATAAGGATTACCCTGCGTTTGTTTCCTTCAATCTCGGCGAGGGCTCGTCCCAGCTGGGGCTCTATCCGCGGGATGCGCTGGCCGGCGATGCTGGTGTGCCCGCGGACGGTAGCGGTTTTCGAGGCGTCTCACTCCATTTCATCGTTCCGTCCACGAAGCAGGTCGATGAGGTGTTGGACCAGGCCACGCGCGCCGGCGGAAAGCTCGTGAAGCCGGCGCAAAACGCGCAGTGGGGTGGATACTTCGGCTACTTCAGCGACCCGGACGGCCACCTCTGGAAAGTCGCGACGGCTTCGTGAGGCCGGGTTTCCGCGTCCGGCTACATCGCCTCTAAGCGCTTGATCCGCTCCTGGATCGGCGGATGGGTGTCGAACAGCCCATCGAGAAAGCGCGGCTCGTCGTGGAGCGGGTTCGCGATGTAGAGCGGCGCCGTCGCCTTGTTGGCCACCTCAAGCGCGTCTTTGTCGGCGGCGATCTTGCGCAAGGCGTTGGCCAGACCGGCCGGGTAGCGGGTCAGTAGGGCGCCGGAGGCATCGGCCATGTACTCGCGCTGGCGAGACACGGCGAGCTGGATGAGCTGGGCGATGATGGGCGTGAGGACGGCCAGCACGAGCGCGACGATCAGCAGGATGGGGTTGCCGCCGCGATCGCGATCCCTCCCGCGTCCACCCCAGAACATGCTGCGGAAGATCCAATCGGAAAGGAGCGCCGCCATCCCCAGCAGCACGGCGACGATCAGCATCAAGCGGATGTCGAAGTTGCGGACGTGCGAGAGCTCATGGGCGATCACGCCCTGCAGCTCGGTACGGTCGAGCTTGGTGAGCAGCCCGCGGGTAACCGCCACCGAGGAGTGCTTGGGGTCGCGACCGGTGGCGAAGGCATTGGGGGCGCTGTCCTCGATGACGTAGATCTTCGGCTTGGGGATGCCCGCGCCGATGACGAGCTCCTCGACGACATGATGCAACTGCGGCTCCTGCTGCTCCGAGACTTCGTGTGCCTGGGACATACCGAGCACGATCTTGTCGCCGGCGAAGTATGAGGTAAGGCCGGAGATGCTGGCGATGGCCAGTGCGAAAGGGAGAACGAAGAGGCCACCGTTGCCGCCGAACCAGACCTCACCGAGCACATAGCCGAGCAGCGCGACGATGGCGACGAACAAACCAACCAGGAGCCAGGTGCGCCACCGATTGCCGGCGATCTCGTCGTAGACGTTGACGTGGGCCGCTGCCGGAGGTCCGGCACCGGTGGCACCGGGCTGGTCCATCAGGATTTACGTCGTGGGCGTGAAGCTGACTTTGGGCACTTCGCGGTCCGAGGGCTCCTCGACCTCGAAGTATTCGGACGGCTTGAAGCCCAAGGTGCCCGCAAGGGCGACTGTGGGGAAGGTCTGCAGCGCCGTGTTGTAATCGCGGGCCTGGCCGTTGTAGAAGCGCCGGGAAAACTGAATCTTGTCCTCGGTGTCGCGCAGGTTCTCCGAGAGGTCTTTGAACTCCTGCACCGCCTGCAGCTGGGGATAGGCCTCAGCCACCGCGAAGAGCGAGCGGAGCGCGCCGGTCAGCACGTTCTCGGCCTGCGCCCGCTCCTGCGGACCCTGGCTGCCGGCCGCGATCGCGCCAGCCCGCGCCTTCGTGACCTCGTCGAAGGTCCCGCGCTCGTGCGCCGCGTAGCCCTTG
>VBEW01000212.1 GCA_005889225.1 Chloroflexota bacterium
TGCCGCACCTCCTGATTGCCGGCGCCACCGGGTCGGGAAAAAGCGTCTGCATCAACGCGCTGATCGCGGGGATGCTGTTTCAGGCGACACCCGAGCAACTGAAGTACATCCTGATCGATCCCAAACGCGTCGAGTTCTCGATGTTCCAGGACATGCCCCACCTGCTCGTGCCGGTCGTGACTGAATCAGATCACGCGGTTTCGGCCTTGCGCTGGGCGGTCGCCGAGATGGAGAACCGCTACAAGCTCTTCGCCAGTCACACAGTGCGCAACATCGGCGACTTCAACAACCGCGCGTCCGAGATGGGCCTGGATCGGCTGCCGTACATCGTGATCGTCATCGATGAGCTCGCTGACCTGATGATGGTGGCCGCGGGGGAGATCGAGGAACTGATTTGCCGCATCGCCCAGCTGGCCCGGGCCGTCGGCATCCACCTGCTGGTCGCCACCCAGCGACCCTCTGCCGACATCATTACCGGCCTGATCAAGGCGAACATCCCATCGCGGATCGCGTTCGCCGTCAGCTCCAGCATCGATTCACGGGTCATCCTCGACGAAACCGGGGCGGAGAAACTGTTGGGCCGCGGCGACATGCTGTACCTGCCGGTGGAAGCGGGCAAGGCCACCCGCCTGCAGGGCGTGTTCGTCTCCGACCGGGAGATGAAGGCCATCATCGACTTCTGGAAGGCGCAGGGTAAGCCGCAATACCAGGAGGAAGTCTTCAACGTCGAGGCCACGGTCTCCTGGGTGAAGGAGGGCATGAAGCGTGACCCGCTCTTCGGCAAGGGCGCCCACGTGGTCGCGACCGAGGGCCGTGCCTCGGTCTCGCTGTTGCAGCGCAAGCTCAATGTCGGGTACACGCGGGCGGCGAGGATCGTCGACCAGCTCGCCGACCATCGGGTCATCGGGCCGTATGAGGGAAGCAAGTCGCGCGAGGTGCTGATGAACCTGCTCGAGGTGGATGAGCTGGTCAAGGACCTCGACGATGCCAACTCGTGAGGCAGGCCCCCACCCTGCCTCCCCCGCAAGCAGGGGAGGGAAATCCGTGACAGACAGCTGTCAAAATGGCCGGTTAGCATAAGGCCCAATGGCGCAGGATTACTCGTTCGACGTCGTCTCGCAGTTCGACCGGCAGGAGCTGGTCAACGCCGTCAACCAGGCGCAGCGGGAGATCGTGACTCGCTACGACTTCAAGGACACGGGCGCCTCGATCGACTTGGGCGAGGCCGAGATCACCCTGCATGGCCCCAGCGACTTCAAGCTGAAGGCCATGATCGACGTGCTGCAGAGCAAGCTGGTCAAACGCCAGCTGTCGCTCAAGATCCTGAAG
The DNA here is from genome assembly GCA_005889225.1 of Chloroflexota bacterium. Taxonomy (GTDB): domain Bacteria; phylum Chloroflexota; class Dormibacteria; order CF-121; family CF-121; genus CF-13. Next base: position 1,330 of record VBEW01000212.1, read on the forward strand.
CCCGGACCGATCGAGCCGGCCGCCAAGGGCACGGTGCGGCAGACGCTCGAGTTGCAGCAGGGCATCGACGACGAGCTGGCCCGTAGCCTGGTCAAACAGATCAAGCTGGTCTCACCCAAGGTGCAGTCGCGCATCCAGGGCGACGCGATCCGGGTGTCGAGCCGCGAGAAGGATCTGCTCCAGCAGGTGATCCAGGCCCTGAAGACGAGCGAGACCCCGGTTCCGCTGCAGTTCATCAACTACCGGTGACCCGTGCCGCCCGATCCCGAGGTTTTCGCGCTGGCCCAGCAGGTGGGGGAGAGGCTCCGCCAGCGCGGACAGTGGCTCGCCGTGGCCGAGTCCTGCACCGGTGGGCTGCTGGGTGTCGCCCTCACGGATGTGCCGGGCAGCTCGGCCTACTTCCTGGGCGGCATCATCAGTTATGCGGATCGCGTCAAGGTCGAATTGCTGGCGGTGCCGGAGTCGACGCTCCGACAGCATGGCGCGGTGAGCGAACAAGCGGCGGCCGCCATGGCCGAAGGGGTTCGTCAGCTGCTGCACGCCGACGTCGGAATTTCAATCACGGGGGTCGCCGGGCCGGACGCGGAGGAGTCCAAGCCGGCCGGGCTGACCTTCATCGGGATCACGGCCCCCACCCTGCCCTCCCCCAGAGGGGGAGGGGAAGTGACGACCTCGACGCATCGTTTCCAATGGAATGGCGATCGCTGGGACAACCGGCGTCGCTCGGTGATCGCCGCGCTGGAGCTGCTGGTCCGGGCTCTGGAGCTATAGCGTTGACAGTTACACAAATTCGTATTACAGTGGAGCGGACGGGCCAGGCCGACCACGAAGCAAGGGGAGTCTAGATGTCAGAAAAAGACCGGGCGTTGACGGCTGCGCTCAGCCAGATCGAGCGGAGCTATGGAAAAGGCGCCATCATGAAACTTGGCGAGGCTGCGGCCCAGCGCAACATCGACGTGATCCCGACCGGATCGCTCACCCTCGACATGGCCCTGGGCGTGGGGGGAATTCCGCGGGGGAGGGTGGTCGAGATCTACGGCCCGGAATCGTCGGGGAAGACGACGCTCGCACTGCACGTCATCGCCCAGTCGCAAAAGCAGGGCGGGGTCGCCGCCTTCATCGACGCCGAGCATGCCCTGGACCCGGTCTATGCCGGGCACATCGGGGTGAAGACCGAGGACCTGTTGATTTCGCAGCCCGATACCGGCGAGCAGGCGCTCGAGATCGTGGACGTCCTGGTGCGGTCGGGGGCGGTGGACGTGATCGTCATCGACTCCGTGGCGGCCCTGGTGCCGAAAGCGGAGATCGACGGCGAGATGGGAGACAGCCACGTCGCCCTGCAGGCGCGCCTGATGTCGCAGGCGCTCCGCAAGCTGACCGGCGCTATCTCCAAGTCCAGCACCTCGGTGATCTTCATCAACCAGCTGCGCGAGAAGGTCGGGATCATGTTCGGTAACCCCGAAATCACGACCGGCGGCCGGGCGCTGAAGTTCTATGCCTCGGTCAGGCTCGATATCCGCAAGGTCGATTCGATCAAAAACGGCCTGGACGTGACCGGCAACCGGGTCAAGGTCAAGGTGGTCAAGAACAAGGTGGCCCCGCCGTTCAGGTCGGCGGAGTTCGACATCCTCTATAACGAGGGGATCTCGTACTGGGGCAGCGTGCTCGACGCCGGCGTCGATGCCACCCTGGTGGAGAAGAGCGGCTCCTGGTTTTCTTATAACGGCCAGCGATTGGGCCAGGGCCGGGAGCAGACCGTCGGCTTCCTCAAGGCGAACCCGAAGCTGGGCGAGGAAGTGATCGCCCGGCTGAAGGGGCGGGCAGCCGAGAAGGTCCTCCAGCCGGCGTGAGATCCGGCGGGCGGCGAGCGTCGCCGACGGCCCGCCAGCCAGAGAGCCCGGACGCCGCCTACGCCGAGGCGGTCAAGCGGCTGGCCCGGCAGCCCCAATCGCGGGCCACGCTGGCGCTCAGGCTGGCTCGCATGGGCTACGCCGACGAAGCGGTTCGGGGGGCGCTCGACCGGGCCCAGGCGGACGGCTATCTCGACGATCAGGAATTCGCCGCCTCGCTGGTCCGCCGCCGGTCACAGGGCCGAGGCCATGCCCTGATCGCGCAGGAGCTGCGGGCCAAGGGGATTGAAGACCTGGACGCGGTGGCGGCCCTGGCCGACGTTGAACCGGAAGGCGAGCGGGCGCTCAACCTGGGACGGGTCCTCCTGGCCCGAAAGCAGCCGGCCAATCCGGACGAATTACGGGCCATCGTGGGCCCCCGGCTGAGCCGCCGCGGGTTCAGCAGCGGCCTGGTCTACCGAACCTGCCTCACGCTGAGTGACGAATGGCAGGCAGCCGGAGCCTTTGACAGGGTTTAGTTTCCCAACTAAAATGGTCAGGATTTTGTCGTGTAACGACTAGTCCCGCCGCGCCGCCGGCGCGGTGAGAAGAACCTTCACAAGTCCATAAAAGAGGTGTAACTATGCCCAATCCATTACTCCTGGTCATAGGGGTCGTGGTGGGTGCGGCGCTGGGTGCCCTCATCGCCTACGTCTGGCTCGGCAGCGTCCGCCGCCAGCGCGATCTCGTT
>VBEW01000214.1 GCA_005889225.1 Chloroflexota bacterium
GCCCTTCAGGACGAAGAGGCTCTTCCAGAGCGCTTCACCCTTGCCCTGGAACACGCCGTAGCGCGAGAGGATCTCGCTATGCTGCACGACCGTGACGCCGGCGCGCTCCGCGATCGCCGCGGTGCGGTCCGACGAGCCCGAATCGATGACGACGATCTCGTCGATCAGTGGCACCCGGTCCATCAGCGCGTGTTTGAAAGTCCGGATGACTTTGCCGATGGTCTCCTGCTCGTTGAGGGTCGGGAGCCCGAGGCTGATGGTCACCCCCTGGCGCTGTTTGAGGTCGACCAGCCGTCGCAGGTCGGCGAACTCCCGGCTGTGAAAGGTGTTCTCAGCGAACCAACGGTCGACGCGCTCGGCCGCGGCGGCTCGGCTCTCGACGCGGAACGGTCGGTCGGGGTCCTTGAGCGCCGTGACCGGGCCGGCCGTCTTGACGACCATGACGCTGCCCGGCATCCGTCGCAGCAGCCGACTGACGGGGGCGCCAAGCACCATCGGCCGGTGCATGAGACTCATGGTCGCGCCCAGGACGACCAGCTGGTGCTGCGCGGCCTCGCGCACGATCGCCTCCCGAACGGAGCTGCTGAAGAGGGTCATCCGCCGTACCGGCACATCCACCGCGCCCGAGAGTTTGAGGAACGCCGACTCTTCTCGCTGTCGCGAGTCGGCCGAGATCCGCGGGTTGAAGACGTGCAGGACGCAGAGTTCGGCACCCGTCTCCTTACAGATGGTGCTGGCCAGCCGTAGCGCCAGCACGGCGCTGGGGCCGCCGCGCACCGGGACGAGCACACTCCGGACCGGCGTCGTGTCCGGTCTGACCAGGACCACATCGCAGGGCGGGTCGACGAGGATGTCCTCGACCGCATTCACCCAGAGGCCGTCCTGGCGTGCGCCCTGGCCGGCGCCCGCCTCGAGCACCAGCAGGTTGGTATCGGTCTCGAGGACAGCCTCGCGGATTCCCTGGGCGGCGACGTGCGCGATGCGGACCTGACCGCGGAGCTCGCCCGGCCCCCGCTCGGCGTAACGCGTGATGCGCGACAGCAGCGCCCGGTAGGCGCGCGCCACCTCCACCCCCTCACTCAAGGGGCGCTCCGGAGCCATCTCGATGACGCCGAGCAAGGTGCCACGCGAGTCCTCGGCATTGAGGAACGGCGAGACAGCCTTGAGAACCGGCCCGGTCCGGGCCGGGTTCGTCGTCGGGATCAGGACGCGATAGTGGCTCACGCCGGCGTCGATAGCAGTGGTTCGATGCGCTCCGTGACGAGCCGGTCCCAGGAAAGCGCATCGAGCACGTGGCGGCGCAGGCGCGAGGGCGGCGAGTCGATCGCCGCCAGCACCGCGGCAGTGAACGCGTCGGACCCGCCGTCGATCGGCACGAACGTCGCACCCTCAGGCGCCACCTCGCGAAACGCCGGCAGGTCGGTGCACACGACCGGCACCCGAAAGATGGCGGCCTCGGCGAGGGGCAGGCCGAACCCTTCGCTGGCGCTGGGAAGAACCACCACGTCACTCAGCATATAAAGGTCAGACAGCGTCGCCGCGTCGACGGCGTAGGCGTCCTGAGGTCCGCCGGCGGCCTCGAAGAGAAAGTGGACCGCCTCGTGGAGTCCGAGCCGGTCCCGCAGGTGTTTGAGGTCGTCGACATAGTCGAGGGCGCGCGGATTGTGCGGGCCCGGTGGCCCGGTGATCAGCAGCTGGACGCGCCGACCGGACGCGCGCACGCCGGCCGCGGCCTCGATCGCCCACTCGAGGTTCTTTCGCTTCGTGATGCGTACGGGTGCCAGCATCACGACGTCGCTGCTCAGAATGCCAAAGCGGACAGCGAGCTCTCTGGCGCGAGCGCCGAGCTTGAGCAGCGTCGGGGGGTCGATGCCGTTGGGGATGACGTGCGTCGAATCTAGGTCGGCGCCGGTCAGCGCTCGCCATTCGGCCAGCCGCTGGGCGGAGACGAAGACCGAGTTGATCTTCGGGTGCTGGCGACGGAGGAAATCCCACGGCTCGCCCTCGTGCATCCACGGCCGGTAGAGCGGATTGACCCAGCTCAGGTCGTGTACCCAGGAGATGATGCGAACTCGGGCGCGCTCGGCCAGGGTCCAGAGCGCCGCCGTGAGCGCAAGGTTGAAATGCAGCGTGAGGGCGTTGTGCACGATCAGCGTATCGAGTTGGGCGAGCTGGGGTGAAAGAAGCTGCTCGATCTCTGCTTGCAGGGCGGCGAAAGCTGCCGGGACCTGGCCCTGGTTGAGGGCGTCGCGCACGGCAGTGACCTGCGGATGACGCGAGTCCAGCTGGGGGATGATGACGAGCTTCACGCCCTGCTCGTCTGGTAGCGGCCCGCCTCGACCGCTCAGGATGGTGACAGGATAGCCGCGCGCAGCGAGCCGGACGGCCTGCTCATAGAGGATGGTTTCCACGCCCCCGATGACCGGCGGACAGGTGTAGTGCAGGAGCCCGATGCCCGGGCGTGTGGTCACGTCAGCGGGGCGGCTCAGGTGATGACGGGCGGTTCATCGAGGATCACCGTGAGGTCGTCGGGTCTTTCCAGCACCTCGACATGCGGCCGGTCGCCGTTGTAACCCACCTTGAAGGAGAGTTTGCCGTTTCCGAGCCGCATGCCGCGCACCTCCACGCTGCGCGCCTGACCGAAGGGGATGGGATTGAGGTAGACGCGGCCCGCGGTGGTATCGGGCACGATCCCCAGCGCGGTCTGCATCAAGTGAAACGCGGCGCCCGCGCCCCAGGCCTGCGGATTGCAGGACACGAGGTACTCCGCCGGGCCATTGTTGTAGCGAGTGTCGCGCCGGAAACCACAGAACAACTCCGGGAGGCGGTGGTTGGGCATGCGGATCCCGGCCTCCATGATGCCGTCGATCACCTGACCGGCCGCGTCGGCGTGCCGGTAGCGACGCAGTCCCGCGACGGCAATCGAATTGTCGTGCGGCCAGACCGTGCCGTTGTGATAGCTCATCGGGTTGTAATGCGGCGAGTCCGTGGACAGGGTGCGTATCCCCCAACCGGAGAACATGTCGGGCGCCATCAATCGGTCGCGCAGCAGCTCGGCGCGCTCGGGATCGATGATGCCGGCCCACAGGCAATGGGCGGGGTTGGACGTGATCGAGGGGATCGGCGACTTGTGCCGGTCGAGTCCCTGGGCGTAGAACTGCTCGGCATCGAGCCAGAACTTGAGCTCGAAGCGCCGGCGAAGTTCAGCGGCTTCCCCCGCCAAGCGGTCGGCCAGCTCGGACTGGCCCAGCCGCTCCAGGATGCGACTCAGCCCGACCTTCGCCTGATAGACGTAACCCTGGACCTCGACCAGCGCGGCCGGCAATTCCGCCGGACGGCCGTCGGGGTAGAGCAGCGAATCGGAGGAGTCCTTCCAACCCTGGTTGCGCACGCCGCCGCTGGCGCGTTCCGCGTACTCGACGAACCCGTCGTGGTCGGCGTCGCCGTAGCGATCGACCCAGGCGAGGGCATTGAGGATCGCGGGCAGCAGCTCGACAAAGAGATCCTGGTCGTTGAGCCAGTCCATCATTTCGACCGAGCACACGAGGAACAGGGGCGTGCTGTCGACCGAGCCGAAGTACGGGGTATGCGGAATCTGTTTGAGATTCGCCAGCTCGCCATAGCGAGCCTCGTGCAGGATCTTGCCGGGCTCTTCCTCACGGGCCGGGTCGAGCCGGT
>VBEW01000215.1 GCA_005889225.1 Chloroflexota bacterium
CTGTCGTGTTTTCGCACGCTTGCCATAACCGGCGAGCCGGCAGGTCTCGGCAGCACGCTGCAGGGGGCTGGTCAGGACCAGCGCAAATTTCCAGGGCTTCAGTTCGGGACCCAGCGCTTTCGCCTGCCGGCGCCCCGCCTGGGTGAGGGGGATGTCAGTTTTGCCGGTGTGCCGGCCATCGCGGCTCCACTCCGTCTCGCCGTGGCGCAGGAGCACCACCTCTGGCTTTGCCAGGCTCAGACCTGAGTCAGCCGGTCTTGAAGTCGACGTGCGAGGCGCCGCCACTGATCTGGATGTCGTACCGGTTGGTGGCCGAGGCATATCGCGAGCTTTGCCGCTCGAAATCACCGCCCAGCGTGCCGCTGGTTGAGCCATTGATGGTGATCGCGCTGGCACCACCGCTGACGCCGACGCGCCACTCGGTTTCAGTGGGGGCTCGAAGCGTCAGGTTGCTGGCGCCACCCGAAACATCGATCTTGACAGTGCCCTTCGGTGCCGGAAGCTGCGCCTCCACCTGGTTGGCACCGCCTGAGATATCGAGCTCGGTGAGCTGAAGGTGGCGCAGGTCGAGGCTGAGATTCGCCGCCCCGCCGCCGAGCTGGATCGTCCACGGGATGCGGTCGGTCAGGATGAGGGCGAGGTGTCGACGGTTCGAGCCAAAGAGATGGAACGGCGAGAAGCTGGCGCTCTCGCGGATCTCGAGCCTCCCGTTTTCACGATCGAGGTTGATCGTCGGTGGATTTTCGCCGCCGGGATAATCGACGTGCACCCGGTACAGCGTGTCGCCCAGACTGCCCGCTGTGACATCGACGCTGGCGGCACTGTAGTTCAGGTCGAGGGTCACGGCCGTCAATCCTCCAATTTGCGCCGTTGCATCCGCCTTTTGCGTGCCAACGGATGTGGCCGGCGCCAGGGTCGCGTAGGCGACGGCGCCGATGACGAGGACGGCGGCGGCGGCGAGGCCGATGAGCGTCGCCTGGCGGCGCGGCAGAGTGTAATTGAGGATGAGTTGCAGGCCGAGGATCACCAGCAGCAGCGGCCACAGATCACCCAGTCGCTCCAGTGCCTCCCGCGACACGACGCCGGTGTTGGCCAGCAGGACGACGACGCCGATCCCGATCAGAATGAGCGGAAAGAGCAGGCCGCGGTTGCGCGTCATCTGCCAGCCTATCGGCGGCGAACCAGGACCAGCAGCCCGATCGCGATCAGCACGATCGGCCAGAAGAGGTCTGCGCGGAACCCGCGCAGCAGCCCGAGATTCGCGATCAGCAGGTACCCGCCCAGCGCGACCAGGACGACCCCGATCCAGACTCCGCGGGGACGGCCGGCCCAGCCTGCCCACGCCGGCGTCCCCCGGCTGGGGGCGGCGCCGCCGAGCTCGGCGGGTTGAGTTTGGGGTCCGCCCTCAGGCGATCGGCCGAAGCCGGTGCGGAAATCCTCCCTGATTTCCTCGCCCATGGTGCGCAGCCGCTCGCTGATGTTCCGCGTAGCCGACGTGGGCGCGCCAGCGGGCGGCTCCATCAAGAACCACAGCGCGAGGTACAGCAGGATGCCGATTCCTGCCCCGACCAGCGTGAGGATGACGAACACGATCCGGACCAGTAGCGGCTCGACGCCGAAATACTGCCCGAGACCGGAGCAGACGCCTGCGATGATGCGATCCGAACCACGCCGTAAGACGCCCCCCGTCGTCTCGCCCATCGCCGGGCAATTATCGCACTAAATAGTTCGGCGTCCGACCAGCAGGTTATAGACGATGCCGGCGCCCGCCAGCACGAGAAGCAGCCAGATGAGCGCCCCCCCAATCTTGAGGGCGAAGAAAACGAGCCACAGCACGAACAACACGACCACGATGGTCCAGATCAAACTCACCATAGTGACCTCCGCGCGCGAGTATCAGATTGTGCGATATCCTCGCTACCATTATGGACCCGTCGACCAGGCGCGCGCCGAACCGGCCGTCAGCCACCGACGCTGACCGGCGACGGGACACGACCATCGTCCAGGTCTTTGACGATCTCGCCTCCGCGCATCACGAGGCGGACGTTTTTTGGGTCGCCAAAGATCGCCGGATCCTGTAGCGGATCCGCAGCCAGCACGATCAGATCAGCGCGCTTGCCCGCCTCAACGGTGCCAGCCTCCTTCTCGACCCGCATCAGTGCGGCGTTGGTCCGGGTTGCCGCGATGATGGCCGGCATCGCCCCCATAACCCGAGCCTGGCAGGCGACCTCCTTCCCCTTGTTCCCCTGCATCTCGGCCAGGACGTCGGATCCCGAGCCGATGCGAAGGCCCTTTTCGTAGGCGAGTCCCAACGAGTCGTAGGCGCCGGTCAATCCCTGGCGGATCTTTCGCACCATGTCGGGTGTCCAGCCGTCGCCGGCTTCGCGCGCCGACAGTAGCTCGTACGTGATGATGGTCGGCACCAGATAGACGTCGTCGGCCGCCAGCATCTGGTCGGCAGTGGCCTCGTCCAGGAAGTTTCCGTGCTCGATGGAGCGCACGCCGGCCGTGATAGCGTTATGGATCGCCCGCGGACCATAGGCATGGGCCAGCACATAGGTGCCGACTGCACCGGCTGCGTCGACCGCCGCGGCCAGCTCGTCGACAGAAAACTGCACGTGGTCGAGCTCGTCCGAAGGGGAGGCCGCCCCGCCGCTGGCCATCACCTTGACCTGGTCGGCCCCGCGGCGCAGCACTTCCCGAGCCGCGCGACGCACCTGGTCGGCGCCGTCCGCCAGGATCGACTCCGACGTGAGGCCGGGGACTTCCGGGAAGGTCGCGCGACTCGTCCGAGGGCGGTGGTCGCCGTGGCCGCCGGTTTGCGAGATGAAGGCGCCGCTGATGAAGATCCGCGGGCCTCGAATCAAGCCGAGCCGGACAGCTTCCTTGAATCCCCAATCGAGACCGCCCGCATCGCGAACCGTGGTGAAACCGGCGTCGAGCGTCGCCTCGATCTCGTTCTTGATGCGCAGCGCCAGCACCGCCGGCGGGAGGGCGGCATCGGCAGCCGGGTCCAGGTCGAGCAGCGCCAGATGAACGTGCGCATCGAGCAGACCCGGCATCAAGGTCCGCCCCTGGCAATCAATGACGTGGGCATCCCTCGGGCCGGAAGGCCCGCTGGCGGTCCCGATCCGGCGGATCACACCGTCCTCGACGACGACCCGCATCTCTGACTGAGGGTCGCGGCCGGTGCAGTCGAGCAGCGTCGCATGCTCGAAGACCACGTTCATGGCCCGACTAGTTTATCTACGCCGCGTTATAGGTCAGGAATAGGTCAGTCGCGTAGCCCAGTAGAAATCCAAAGAGCAGCCCCCAGCCCATCGCCGCGGGGGAGTTTAGACGGCGACCAAGGTGGAACATTTCGTTGACGACGTAGAGCAACGCGCCCGCGGCGAGCGCCAGAAAGAGGATATAGACATAGGTCGACGTGAAGATGTACCCGATCACCGTCCCGAGAAACGTCGGGCCACCGCCGATCAGTCCGGCGACCAGGAGGAAGCCCCAGGAGGGCCGGGGGGTATCGAGGGCGAGAGGGGCTGCAATGCCGAAGCCCTCCGTGATGTTGTGCAGGGCGAAGCCGATCACCAGCACCACCGCGAAGGCGACGGCACCCGTCGCCGCCGACTGCCCGATCGCCAGGCCCTCGGACAGGTTGTGCAGCCCGAGCCCGGTGGCGATCATCATCGCCAGTGTCCGGGGTGGGGCCGGCGGCGCGTTTTTCACCCGTCCGAAAAGGCGGCCGTTGAAGTAGACCAGGCCGAGCAGCCCGAAGCCGATACCGGCCGCAAAGATCGCGACCAGGGTGAAAAAGCCGCCATCACCTCGACGCAGCGCGACGAGCGCCGTCTCGACCGGCTCCGAGGCGTGGCTGAGAATATCCCATAGGAGGAAGATCAGCACGCCAGTCGCGATCGCGTTCAGGATCCCCTGGATGGTGCGGGAGACGCCCCGAATGCGCCCGACCGGGAGCCCGATGAAAATGGTGGCGCCGGCGATGGCGCCAAGCGCGGCCGCAGCGGCGTGGCTCATGTTTCTATCGGGGCGTCGCCCCACGCGAGCCGCGCTTCAGTGCGATGCGAGCGTTTGAGACGTTATTGTTAGCAGATGCGAAGGTCACGATTA
>VBEW01000216.1 GCA_005889225.1 Chloroflexota bacterium
GTTCCAACCGCCGGGACTTTCCACGGCATAGATCCCGGTCTGCGGCCCGGCGATCCCGACTGATCCCGCCGGTACGCGCGTTCGAGGCGACGCAAGTCGAGGCAGGACAAGCGCGTCATCCAGCACGCCGCAGTAGGTGAAGCCCGGAGCGAAGCCGACGCAGTAGACGAGGTAGTCGCGGCCGGCGTGTAACTCGATCACCTCCGCCGCTGTCAGGTTGACCTTCGCGGCGACGTCGGTGAGGTCAGGGCCGTCGTACCTGGTAGGGACCTCCACGACGGATCCGGTCGGAACCGTTGCGTCGAGACGCCCCTCGAACGTCCGGATCTCGCGGGCCAGCCGAGCGCCATCGATGACGGCCGGATCATAGTGGCAGAGCAGCGAGCCGTACGCCGTAACCGTGCTGATGAGTCCCGGAGGTCGTCGATCCAGAATGGCTCGATCGAGAGCCAGGACCTCGCCCAGGACTGCCGGGTCGATGGTCCTGCTGATCGTTACCAGCAGCGCTCGGTCGCCTGCCGCCGCGACCTGCCACACGCGTCGGTCAGCGAACGGGAGCGCTGCGTAACTCTGGGAGCGCCTCGGCAGCCGCCGCTGCAACGCGGGCGTGGTCAGGGCCCTGGCAATTGATGATCTGCTCGGTGAAGCCGGCCTGGAGGTTGCGGCCCACCAGGTCGACGAGCTTTCCCCGGTCGCGGCCATCCCATACCTGCTGGATGGACCGGCGGATCGTCGCCGGGTCGCGCCCGAGCTCGTTGCAGGCCTGGTCCAGCTTGCGGCTCTGCTCTCTGGCCGCCTCAGGGCTGGCGCCTCCGGCGCTGTTCCAGACATCGGCGTACCGTGCCACCAGCCTCATCATCTGGTCGCCGCCGGCGCCGATCCAGATCGGAGGATGCGGTTTCTGGATTGGCTTCGGACTGGCGACAGCGTCCGGCCATCGAGTGTTGTCCGTTCGTTGGTCCAGAGCGAGATGATCGCGTCGAGCGATTCACGAAGCCGCCCGACCCGATGGTCGAGGCCCTCGATGCCGTACATCCGATGCTCGGCCTCCGCCCAGGCGGCGCCGATGCCGAACTCCAGCCGTCCCCCGGTAAGGTGATCGACCGTCACCGCCATCTTGGCCAGCAGCACCGGGTGGCGGTAGGTGTTGCCGGTCACCATGCAGCCGAGTCGCACCCGCCGGGTCGAGGCGGCGATCGCCGCCAGCAACGACCAGCCCTCGTAGACCGGGCGCTCGGTGCCATCAGCCCCGATCGACGCCAGGTGGTCGAAATCCCAGACATGGTCGAAGCCACCTTCGTCGGCGATGCGCCAAACATCACGAAGCGCCTCGATGGTGGTCGCCTGCCCGGAGTTCTTGAGCCCCAATCTAAGCGGCGGCATTATCCGCTAGCATAGGGGCTCGCGGCCCCCGCGCCGGCGCCGCCGAGGCCGCTTTCGTTAAGGCGCCGAGTCTGCCCTGGGAGGGGATTCCATGTTCGGAAAGCGGCCGCTTCTACCTCTGTTCATGGTTCTCGCCTTTGTCCTATCTGCCTGCGGCGCGCAGAACACCGCCGGCAGCGGGACGAAATTCAACGGGACCATTCATATCGCCTCGTCGACCTGGACCGGTTACGCCCTCATCTATCTCGCCAACGCCAAGGGCATCTGGAAGCAGCATGGCCTCGACGTCAACTTCAAAGATGTCGAGGACCCGAATGACCGCTTCATCGCCCTGACGGCCAACCGGCTGGAAGGCATGGCCTCAACGGTCGACGCCTTCGCCAGGCAGCAGTCCAACGGCGTCCCCGCCATCGAGGTCTTTCCGATTGACGCGTCCGTCGGGGGTGATGGGATCCTGGCCAAGAACACCATCACGAGCGTGGCCGACCTGAAGGGCAAGAACGTCGCCGTCAATCAGGGATCGGTCTCCGAATGGTTCCTGGCGCAGGTGTTGAAGGACAACGGCCTGTCGCTCTCGGACGTCAAGGAGCAGAACATGAAGTCCGGCGAGGCCGGAGCCGCGTTCGTCGCCTCCAAGGTCGACGTCGCAGTCACCTGGGAACCCTGGCTGAGCAAGGCCAAGACGCGAACGGACGGCCACATCCTGGTCTCGTCCAAGCAGTATCCGGACCTGATCATGGACAGCTTCGCCTTCCGCAAGGATTTTGTGCAGAAGTACCCGGATACGGTCAAGGACTTCATGAAGGCCTACTACGACGCCTTCAACTGGATGCAGCAAAACCAGACCGAGGCCCTCAAAGTCATCGGCGATGCAGTCGGTGAGTCATCGGATGACGTCAAGGCGGATCTCGGCACCATGACCCTGTTCGACCTGAGCAAGGGGAAGGAGGTCATGGGGACGAGCAGCAGCCACGGCAAGATCTACGACAACGTCAAGGCAGCCGCCGAGTTCTGGAAGGGCCAGGGCAAGGTTGACAACGTCGTATCGCCGAACGATGCGGTCGATCCAAGTTTCATCAACAGCTTGTAAGGGCGCGTGCGCGATCAAGCTCCGCTAACCCAGGCGGCGCCGGCGTCAGCCCGGAAGGCGACGCGCCGGCGCCGTGGGTTCCTGCGCACCTATCTCACACCCAAGCAGGCCATTCCGCGAGAGGCGCGGCTGACGCTAGGCATCGGCAGCTTCATCGTCATCCTGCTGCTCTGGACCCTGGGTTCGGGCCTCATCGATAATCCGCTGTTCCTGCCGAGTCCGGCGCGGGTTGTCACCGCCTGGATCGGAATGGTGCAGCATCAGCACTTCCTCGGCGACGTCGGCTGGAGCACCTTTCGGATCGTGGCGGGCTTCCTGATCGCCGCCGCCATGGCGGTTCCCCTTGGCCTGCTGATGGGATCGTTCGAGGTGGTGCGGGCCTTCTTTCAGCCACCGATCAATGCCATCCGCTACATGCCCGCCTCCGCCTTCATCCCCCTGCTGATCCTGCTTCAAGGTCTGGGTGAGGACGAAAAACTGACCGTCATCTGGATTGGCGTGTTCTTCCAGCTGGTGCTGATGGTGATGGACATCGCGCACCGGGTGCCTTCCGAAATGCTCAACGTTGCCTACACCCTCGGTGCGTCCCGCTGGACGGTCTTCTACAAAGTCTTCCTGCCGGCGACCTTCCCCGAAGTCGTGGACGCGCTTCGGATCACGATGGGCTGGGCGTGGACGTACCTCATCGTCGCCGAGCTGGTGGCGGCCGAGCGCGGCATCGGGAGCTTCATCCTCATCTCCGAGCGATTCCTCCGGGCGGACCGGATCATCGCCGCCATCCTGACCATCGGGCTACTCGGGCTCATCACTGACGCGATTTTTGCCGTCATCCACCGCTCGGCCTTTCCTTATGTCGAGAAGGTCCACGCATGAGCGAGATCCGCTTCGTCGACGTCGCCATGCGTTTCAAAACCCGCCGAGGCGAGGTTCGGGCGCTCGAGCGGATCTCGCTGACGGTGCCCGACGGGCAGTTCGCCTGTCTCGTCGGCCCGTCCGGTTGCGGCAAATCGACTCTGCTGAGCGTCGCCGCCGGGCTGATCACGCCGACCGAGGGTGACGTGCTGGTCGACGGCAAGCCGGCACATACGCCCGGCGCCGACCGTGGCATGGTCTTCCAGTCGTATTCGCTGTATCCGTGGCTCTCGGTTCGGCGCAACATCGAGTTTGGCCTCGAGATCAAGCGAACACCGAGGGGGGAACGAAACCGTCAATCGAGCGAGCTTATTCACCTGATGAAGCTGGACGGCTTTGCCGAGGCGTTCCCCAAGGCATTGTCGGGAGGCATGAAGCAGCGGGTCGCCATCGCGCGGGCGCTGGCCAACGATCCACAGGTGCTGCTGATGGACGAGCCGTTCGGCGCGCTCGACGCCCTGACCCGGCAGATCATGCAGGAGCTGCTGACCGATTTGTGGCAGCGGTACCGGAAGACGGTCCTGTTCGTCACGCATGACATCGACGAGGCGATCTTCCTGGGCGATGTGATCTACGTGATGACCACCAGGCCCGGCAAGATCCGGACCACGCTCACCGTGGATATCCCGCGACCCCGCAGCTTCGACACCCTGAAGACCGAGCACTTCAACGAGCTGCGCAACCAGGTGGTGGGCGTCATCCACGAGGAGAGCATGAAGGCTGTCGAGTCCGAGCTGGCGCGTGCCTAGATACCGGCCGGTCGACGCCATGAAGGCGCCGCGCTTCACCGGCATCGGCAGCTTCATGCGCCTGCCCCAGGTCACCGACATGGCGGGCGTCGATGCGGCCATCCTCGGCATCCCCTTCGACACCGGCGTCAGTTATCGGGTTGGCGGCCGCTTCGGTCCGGCCGCTATCCGGGAAGCATCGCGCCTGCTCCGCCCATACCACGTCGAGCATGAGATCGAGATCTTCGACCACCTCTCAGTGGTGGACGCCGGCGACCTTTCAATCATCCCGGGCAACATCCAGGTCAGTTACCAGGTCATGGTCGATGGACTTCGCCCGGTCCTGGAGGCCGGCGTCGTCCCGCTCGCGATCGGCGGTGACCATGCGATCACCCTGGGCGAGTTGCGGGCGGTCGCCGGGCGCTACGGCCCGGTCGGCCTGATCGACTTCGACTCCCACACCGACACCTGGGACAGCTACTGGGGCGAGCGCTACACCCATGGCACCTGGTGCAGGCGCGCCATCGAGGAAGGCTTGATCGACACGCGGCGGGCGGTGCAGCTCGGCATCCGCGGCTCGCTGTATGGCTCGGAGGACCGTGGCGGCGCGCGGGCACTCGGTCTTCATCTGATCCCCACCGAGGAATTACTCGACCACGGCATCGAGAGGGTCCTGGCCGAGGTCCACCAGCGGATTGGGGCCGGTCCGGTCTTCCTCACCTTTGACATCGACTTCGTGGACCCGGGCTTCGCCCCGGGGACCGGGACGCCCGAGGTTGGCGGCCCGAGCAGTCGCGACGCGCTTCGGCTGGTCCGCGGCTTGCGCGGCATCGACTTCGTCGGGTTCGACCTGGTCGAGGTGCAGCCGCAGTACGACTCCGGCGAGGTCACCTCGCTGCTGGTAATGCGCTGAGTCATGGACCTCACGTTCGCCGCCGTCATCATCATGAGCGCCTGGGTCGTCGCCATCGTCGCCGCCGGCCTGGTGATGTCGCTTCGCCCCGGCGGCGTTGCCGTTCGGCTCGCTCCAGTGGGAGCGACGGCCTCCGTGCCTTCCGGCCGTCGCGACGAGATCCTGCTGGGTGGAGATGCCGAGGTCTTCGGCAACGTTCGCGGCCGCGTGCGTGCCGTGCAACTGAGGCCCGAGAGCCGGCAACTTCAGGACGTCGAGCTGGCCAGCGGTCTGGAAGCCCGGCCGGTACCAGCGAGCGCCATCGTGTCAGCCGATGGGCAGGTCGTGCGCCTCGCCGAGCGGTGGGCGGAGCCGCCGTTGGACGAGCCGCGCGACGACGCCGCGACGCTGCGTCAGAACGCGACCGTCGTCAGTGCGGAGGGCAAACGCCTTGGCAAGCTACGCCTCGTGTGCTTCGACGCATCCTCCGGGACCGTGACCGCACTTGTTGTCGACGGCCGCCGGACACCGGAGAGGCGCTTGTTGCCGATCGAGCGGGTCACTGCCGCGGGACCCCACCGAATCATGACCGATCTCAAAGCGAGCGAGTGGACGATGTTGCAGCCATTCGCGACCGACTGGGAGATCCAGCAGGGAATTATCGAGCAGATCGCGGCGGACCCGACACTGGAAACCGTTCGGCGGTCCTTGCGCATCGATGTCGAGGACCAGCGGGTTCGGCTCCGAGGTTACGTCTCCAATCTCCCGCAAGCCGAACGGGTCGCGCAGCTCGCCCGATCGGTGCCGGGTGTTCTGGAGATTCACCGGGAACTGGTCAGCGATGATGACCTCGCCCGTGCGGTTAGCGAGGCGATTGGCCGCGACCCGGCCACCTCGGCAGCTCAGGTACAGGTGATCGCGCGAGGCGGCACCGTCGATATCACGGGCGAGGCCCGGGATCGGTCAACGGCGCGGCGCATCGAGTCGGTGGCACACCAGGTTTCTGGCGTTGCCGTGGTGCACAACCTGGTCGCACTCCGACAACAAGCCTCTTGACGCGAGTTCCAACCTCCGGAAACGAAAGCACCGGGCCCCGTCGACCTATCACGTGCCTACGATGAACGCACTCGTTCGCCCTCGACGAGCTGCCTCGGTTAGCTGTCAAGCCCAGCAACCCGGAGCTGGACCCTGGCGACCCGTAACAGAATCATCCGTCGAGATGCCCGAGAACGTCCGGAAGGGACAAAAGCTCTGTGCGGCTCGACCGACAGAGTAACCGATCAACGACAGCCGTTAATAACGTACTAATCGGTGTGCGCGCTTTTACGCAATTCCTCTGGCAAGGTCGAGCCGATCGTAAGGTCGTCTCCCCAGCAAGCCACAACCAAGTGATCGCTGCCAACTATGAGTTCAATCCCAAGAAGGTCCTGAGTTCCTGACGTGTAAATGCCGTGTACTGAATCTATTCGTCGAGATACCAGCGCAGCGATCTCCGGCCGTAGGACACCGTCCTGGAGAATTACGTCGCCCGACTCATCCATGCTGTAACCCGCCTCGGGTTGGCTCTTTTCGATTCGGAGACCAACTCCGCTGCAGGACAGCCGCAATGAGCCGCGTCGTGTAGTAAGCCAGCACGCGATGGGTGATGAATCCGGTTCCTTAGCACCGGGGCCTCGGTAAAGCGCAAGCGAGACGGAGCTCAAAACAGACCTAACCAACATTTCACGAGAATTGACCAACGCTTTCACCTTAGGCCCTCAGCCTCAAGGCGTGCCGCCTCGATGGCGCCCTCTCGTTCGATCTGATCACTGACTCTGACGTCCTCCTTCACTCAGATGATCCGGTGCGAAAACCGGATCTCGCAGCCGCCCTGGCCCAACTCGATGGTGCCACCGACCGCACAATAGCGTTTGGTGGCGAGCCGGGTGGCCTTGCGAATAAGTGCCTCATCGAACGGGCTCTCGCCGGAGATCTCGTAGACCAGCCGGATCTCGGTGAAGGCCCTGGGCCAGTCCGGCTGCCGATCACCCTCAGCAGTGACGGTCAACCCCTTCAGCGGCTGCTTCATCTTCTTGAGCAGCGAGACTGCCGTGATCCCGGTACAGGCGCAGAGCGCGGCCAGCAGCAGGTTCGCAGGGCTCATCCCATCGCCCACGCCCAAAGGCGGTCCTTCGTCAGAGACGGCTAAGTGGCCGCCATCATCGGTCAGCTCGAAATGAGAGCCCGCACCGGACCAACGGGCGCTGGCTGCCATCCCCTATCGAGTCTACCGCCACAGACGGAGAGGGCCGGACGAGCCGGCCCTCTCGAAAAGTATTCGCGCCGCTCGAGCCCTTACTGGGCCTTGAAGACCGACGAAAGGTCGCGTACGGCAGCGTCTCGCGTGCTCAGTGGAGCCAAACCAAAACGATGCTCAATCGTCGCCAGGATCGAGGTCGTGTCATGCGGAACATGGTCGACCACGAAGTCGCCATTCAAGAATGGCGAGACGATCAGCGCGGGGATCCGGGTGCCTGGGCCCCAGCGGTCCGCGGCGCCGTCGTTGTCGCCCTGGCCGGGAGGCGTCACATGGTCCCACTGCCCGCCGAACTCGTCGTAGGTCGAAATGACGAGAGTGTCGTTCTTGCAGGCGCTGGCCTCGACCGCCTTGATCAGGTCGACGAGGTGGCTGCTCCCAGCACTCTCATTGGTGTAACCGGGGTGCTCGTTCTCTGCCCCGATCGGCTTGACGAAGCTCACGGGCTTCAGGTTGCACTCTGTCGCGGTCGAGCTGTTCGCCACGTGGAGGAAGTCTTTCTCATCACGGAGGTGAGCTGCCCGCGCATCGGTGCCGGGGGCGTAGTTGGCGAAGTAGTTGAAGGGCTGGTGGTGGAACTGGAACAGCTTGTCCGCGCAATACGGGTAGGTAGCGCCACTGATGGTGTTCGTGTCCGAGCAGGTGGGGCCGGCGCCGTTGGTGTAGTAGGGGCTGCTGGTATTCCCCGCTGCGTTGTCCCAGCCACCGGCATAGTAGGCCCAATCGACCCCATTTGCGCTCAGCTCGTCACCGATCGTGACATTGACTCTGGTAGCAGTGTTGGCCACCAAGGGTTGGAGCCGGCGCGCGTCGGCGGTTCCTGGAGCATAGGGCTGAAACCACGGTTGTGTCGTATTCACGGCGAAATCACCGCAAACGACGTTGCCGGGGGTTGCCGGACGTGGCGCCGGCGGGTTGCATGACGCGGTTAGTTGACCGTCGCGCGGACCACTCGGGTTCGATGTGCCGCCGTTGGGACCGAGAGGAGACGTGTACAGCGGATAGTTGATCGGCATACCGTTCACATCAACGACTGAGTGTCGATCGTTGGCCGAGCCGTCATTCAAGGCGCCGGCAAACACCGGAGTGGCGGCGGCCGCCAACCACTGATGGTTGAGGAACGAGCCGCCAAAGGCCGCTTGGAAGAACTTATCCGAGATCGCGTACTGGGGATGGCCAGGCTTGTGGAGATATTGGTAGATGGGAAGCTCCTGCGTCTTGTAAACGCCCATCGTGAGACCAATCGCGTCGCTACCGGTGACGTAGCGATTCTGAAAGCCGCCATTCAGCTGGTACTGCTCTTGGTAATAGCGATGGACCAGGTCCTCGGTGCATCCGCCGGCGAGTCCGCTGCCCTTCGGGACACCGTTGGCGGCGAAGACGCCCGGAGGTGGACAGGTTGTGTCAGTGGACTTGACGTAGTCGTCAATGTTGAACGGCCGATTAGTGAAGGCGCTGCTGAAGGCCGTGCCAGTCGTCGTATCGGTGCAGCTCGCCTCTTGCGGTGGTGAGGTGAGGTTGACATCGTTCTGCTTCAAGCAGCCGAAGGGAGCGCCAGCCTGGTTCAGCTGCAACGTACTGGCCCCGCTCGCGTGGCTCAATCCGTTGACCCGCTCCCAGGTTCCGTAGAGGTTATCGAAGCTGTGATTCTCCTGGTAGATCACCACGATGTGATTGATGCTGCCGAGCGGGGACTTGTCAGTCTGCGCCCCTACCGCCGGCAGAGCCGTAAAGACGAACAGTGAAGCCAGCGCCGCCGGCACGACGAACCGCACGCGTGCGTTCATGAACTTCCCTCCTCCCTTGTGGGCCCGATGGCTGTCGGCTTCCGTTATACGCGATTTCACCCAAGAAATGAAGAGGTTCGGTTAACTGGCAACGGAGTGATGCCTAAAACCAGGCCGGGGCTGAAGTCGCACTGAGATCGACGCCCTGCGTGACTTGAACGGGGCCGGCGGAGAGGGCGACGGCGATGCCGACGGCCGCACCGATGGGGTGGTGCCGACCGACGCTGTCGCCGAGGTCGAGGGCGAGGCTGAGGCGGACGGTGCCAGATCGGGCAGTGCCAGGTACCACAGCTGGAAGTGGCCGGCCGCGCCGGCCGGGGCGAAGTAGGCCAGCGCCTTGCCGTCCGGCGACCAGGCCGGCGCCGCGTACAACGCGCCGCTGAGCAGCACCTTTGCCGGACCTAAGGCGCTGCCGGTAAATGGAGCAACCTCGACCTTCGCGGTCTGCTTCCCACCGGTGCAGATCATGGCGAGCTGCGTGCCGTCCGGCGAGAGCGCTGGCTGGCTGCAGTCATCGGCCTCGCTGGTGAGCGGCGTGGGGATCGCAAAGGGGCGGCTCTGATAGAAGATCTGCGAGGTAACGGCTGTCGACGGTTCAATAGAATGCCGGACGAAGAGGATGCCTCCGCCTGCGAGCGGAATCGGACCGACGTCGCCGCCCGTATGGCCGTTCGGCGTGGTGCGACGCCGCGCCTGCGCCTGCGTCCCGTTGAGCGGCATACTCCAGACTGCCATATCGACCTGGTAGCCATACTTTGGGCTGTCGAAGCTGTACGTCAGCGTCGCGCCGTCGGGCGAGACTTTCGGATAGAAGATCCAATGGTTGCCATCAATGATTTTGGAATCGTTTTTCGTCAGGCGCTTGATGATATGTCCGTCGAGATCGAGCAGATAGAGATCGCTGTAAAAGCCACTTCGGGAAACGGCGATCATTTTGGTGTGGTCAGGTGTCATGGCCGGTTGCGACCAGTCGCCCGGCGGGCCAATCTCGGTGAAACTGCCGGCCTTCAGCTTGAACAGCCGTCCCTCCTGGGCGACGAACATCGTGCCAGGAAGCACGAACCGTGGCTTGGTCACCGTGGGCAGCTGGGCGCGCTCCTTGACAACCTTGCTCTTCATCGTCCCGAGATACAGGTAGACACCCGACCCGAACGCCAGCATCATCGGCAGAAAGAGGATGGCGGCGATCCGGCGAAGGATCACGGGAAGCTTGCCTTCACGACGGGAAGAATCTGGTTCCAGTGGGGGACCACGACACTCTGACCACCGTACAGCGCTCCGTTGCCGTAACTCGTATAACAGCCGGAAGGACACGCGTAGAGCACGACTTGCTTCACGTTGGCCAGGTCGAACGCGGCTGCCACACCAAGCAGGCTGCGCACCCGATCCAGGCCCATGCTGGTCTTGAACTCGCCTTTCAGCGCGTCGACGATGTCCGGGAGATCGGCGGCAGTCAACGTGCTCGCCTTCGCTTTGATCGCCAGCAGCACCTGCTGCTGCCGCGCCGACCGTCCAAAGTCGCCGTTGATGTCGTTGTGCCGAGAGCGGACGTATTCCAGTGCAGTGGCGCCATTGAGGTGCTGAGCGCCGGGCAGCACGGCAACACGCTTGTAGCCATAGATGTTCTTCACATCGAGATCGTTGGGATAGAAGTCGTCGAGCACCGGGTTGGTCACAAAGATGTCGATACCACCCAGTCGATCGATCAGCTTGATCAAACCCTTGAGCCCGATCCACGCGTATTCGTCGATGTGAACGTGGAAGTTGCGCTGGACCGTGGCGATCGCCGCCGCTGCCCCGCCGTAGGAGTATGCCGCGTCGATCTTCGCGCTGCCGCCGGTCGACAGTGGCACCCAGAGGTCACGCGGAATGGAGAGCATGGTCACACGCTTGGTGGCAGGCTCGACGCGGACCAGGATCATCGATTGCGTCAGCACGTGATCCGCCTGGAACTTGGAATCATCGTCGGATCCCAGCAGCAGGACAGTGAACGGCGAGCCCGGTGGCGCGGACGGGGTAGGACTGACTTTCGCGCTGTTGTTGGGCGGCACCACGACCGTCTGGCCCGTCTGACCAACGCCCGCCACGACCACCGGGAAGAAGTACGCGGCGGCGCCGGCCATGCCGGAGAGCAGCAAGCACACGACCGTCAGGACGGCCAGGCGTGCAGGATGCAAACGCGAGGCACGCCGACGCCTTGCCAGACCCTGACCAACCATCACGCCGTCCAAATCATGCGCTATTCAACATTGAAATTTGATAAGAGCGGTAGGCTGACGCGATCACCCCTCCGGCCGGCTCAACGAACTCAGCCGCAGAAAGGATACGGTTTCGCCTCAGAACTGCTCTGTCAGCGCGGAAGTGGAGCCGTCTTGAGCGCATCAATGAGGCGGGCATTTTCCTCGGGGCGCCGGACCGTCAGCCGGATGAAATCCGCCAGCAGCGAGCCGGCCGGGAAGGTCCGCACGACCAGGCCGGACCGCAGCAGGACTGGTGCCTTGGCGGCCGATTCACGCACCTCGAGGCCGAGCGCGGCCAGCTCCTGCTGCAGCCGGACCCGCTCGCTTCTGATGCGCTCGACGCGCTCGCGCATTCCCTTGAGGTCGCTCAGCGACTGGACGGCAAGCGCCGCGGACACCACGCTGATACTGCCGGGCGGGCGAACCCGCCGCAGCGCCTCGCTAATGGCCGGCCCCGCAAGAGCGTAGCCAACCCGGGCCCCGGCCAGACCAAATGCCTTGCTCAGCGTGCGCACGACAACCACGTTGGGCATTCGATCGATCAGGGGTAGCCCGGTGACGCCAGACATCTCGTAGTAGGCCTCGTCCAGGACAAGGATTCCCGCCGTGGCGCCGGCCAGGGTCTCGACATAATCGAAGGGCAAGA
>VBEW01000217.1 GCA_005889225.1 Chloroflexota bacterium
GTCTCCGCCAGGGCCAGCAGGCTGCCCTCGGCCTTGCGCACCGTGGCCGCCCCTACATGCTCGGCGGTCCGGGCCAGCACGGCTACATGCTGGTAGCCGAGCTCGCCGGTGGCAAACGCCTTGCTGGTCTGCGGCAGGTGCGGGAGCTGGCGGGCGATGCCGAGCCGCTCGGCCGCCGCCCCGCCGGAGAGCTTGCAGCGGGAGCGCAGCCAGGCCACCAGGTCGATCGCCCCGTCGGCGGCATACTCGCCCGATTTATCGAAGCGGCGCAGGCCTTCGGCGAAGATCGCTTCCAGGCGGTCCCTGGCTTCCCGGGTGTGGATGAGCCCTTCGCCCAGCGCGGGACCCTCCGCCGTCCGCACCGCGGCCGCGTAGTCATCAATCGCTGCCAGCAGACGGGTCCGGCTGGTCTCGAGACGGGTGGCTGACGCGG
The DNA here is from genome assembly GCA_005889225.1 of Chloroflexota bacterium. GTDB lineage: Bacteria > Chloroflexota > Dormibacteria > CF-121 > CF-121 > CF-13. The sequence goes on from VBEW01000217.1 coordinate 434, forward strand.
CCATGCTTGGAGCATGAGGCATGCTTGCGACAGCTGTCTGTCGTAACGGCCAATCATTTTCGGCCGACCCTGTCCCGCTGAACGCAAAAGGCCGGCGGGTCGCGAAAAAGAGCCAGCCCGCACGGTGTGAAGGCTGGCCCTCAGCGAAGCGCTAGCGACGGTCGGTCAGTATGAGGTCGAGCGGCGACCCACGAACATCCGATAGAGGAACAACAGAACCAGTGAGCCGATGACGGCGACGATGATGGAGCCGAGGTTCAGGCCCGACACTCCGCCGCCCCCAAATAGGCTGAACAGGAACCCACCCACAAGGGCTCCGGCGATCCCGATCAGAATGGTCACGATGATCCCGCCCGGGTCCCGCCCCGGCATGATCACCTTCGCCAACACGCCCGCAATCAGTCCCAGAACGATCCACGAGATTATGCCCATCCGATGACCTCCTTTCGAAGTACTGTCTTTCTTATACCGTGAACGGACAAAAGCTGTCAATGTTGCTATCAGGGAGATCAAACCGCCAGCTGGCGCCGCGAGGGCCGGGCGAATGAAGGGCCAGGTCGAACCCGGGCACATCGCCTTGCTCGGCGACTCGATCCTGGACAACGTCGCCTACACCTCGGGAGGCCCGGATGTGATTCGCCAGTTGCGCGCTCTGATGCCGCGGTCGTGGCGAGCCTCGCTCCTGGCAGTCGATGGCAGCATGATCGGCGACCTACCCGACCAGCTGGCAAAGCTTCCATCTGACGCGAGCCACCTCGTGGTCGCGATCGGCGGGAACGACGTCGTGGCGAGTGTGGAACTGATGCGTAGCCCGGCGAGATCGGTCGCCGACGCGCTGGTGAAACTCGGCGATCGGGCTACCCGGTTCGAGCGCGCCTACCGGACGATGATCGACCGGGTTCGCCGGCTCGGCTTAAGCACGACTGTCTGCACCATCTACAACGGCAACCTCAGTAAGGACGAAGCAGCCGTCGCGCGTGTCGGCCTGACAGCATTCAACGACGTAATCCTTCGCGTCGCCTTCGAGTCCAGATTCCGGGTCATCGACCTGCGCCTCGTGTGCAGCGAGCCCTCCGACTACGCCAATCCAATCGAGCCGTCATCGGCCGGCGGTGAAAAAATTGCGCGCGCGATCCTCGCGTCGCTTGGGCTAACGGAGCCGCCGATCGAGCGCAGCGAAGTCTTTTTCTGACTACTTAGCGTGTTCGATCAGCGTCTGCTCGAACAGCTTGCTGCCGATGCCGACGTCATCGAGCGGCCCGTAGTTGTTCGTGACTTCGCTCGTGTCGACGACCCGGGGACCTTTCCAGTGCTGCTGGGTGCCTTGCATTTTCAGGATCCAGACTTCCAGCTTGCCGTCTGGCCGCACGCCGCCGACGCGTGCGAATGGCTTGCCGCGTGACTTGAGGCGAACCACGTCTTTGACGGCGAATCGTTGCGGCAACCGGACGATCCCCAGCGCGCCGGCCTCCTCGCCGCCAGTGCTCGCCGGCTTCTTGGGCGGCCGGATTTTGCGCACCATCCAGGCGAGCGGGTCATAGGCATCCGTCACCATGCGCTCCTTCAACGGAATGATGGCATTGTCCGTGATTTTGATGTGCTCGGGGCACACCTCCTGGCAGCATTTGGTGATATTGCACATCCCGACCCCCGCCTTGCCACGTAGCAGGCCGGTGCGCCGCTGGGTATCGAGCGGGTGCATCTCGAGGGCCGCGATGCGGACCATGTAGCGCGGCCCGTAGTACATCGACTTGTCATCGTGATTGCGCAAGACGTGACACACGTCCTGGCAGAGGAAGCACTCGATGCATTTGCGGTACTCGTAGACGCGCTCCGTGTCCTCGGGCAGCATCCGGTAGGGGACCGGCTCGTTGGCCGCCGGCGTGAACGCGGGGATCTGCTTGTTGACTTCGTAATTCCAGGACACGTCCGTCACCAGGTCCTTGATCAACGGAAACGTCCGCATGGGCCATACGTGGATATCGTCCGTCCCGAACTCGTCGACGCGCGTCTTGCACATCAGCCGCGGGCGACCGTTGATCTCCGCGCTGCAGGAGCCACACTTCGCTGCCTTGCAGTTCCAGCGGCAGGCCAGGTCGTTCGCGTAGTTTGCCTGGATGTAGTGAACGGCATCGAGGACGACCATGCCTTCGACGGCCGGTACCTCGAAGCGTTCTTCGCGGCCGGTCCCTTCCTCACCCCGGAACACCTGGAAAACGATCGAATCGTTCGTCCTTGCGGCCCTGGCGCTCATGCGGGGATGCGCTTCGATTCCGGCGGCCTGGCCCCGGGCGCCTGGCTGGTCGCCGGCGGCGTGGCTGCCGGCTCCTGGAAAAGCGTGGCCAGCTCGGGTGGCATCTCCGGCACCGGTCGCCGTCGCAGCTCGACGCTGCCCGCGTCGTTGTAGGCGATGAGGTTGACCCGGCCGAGCGCCGGGTCTTTCTCCAGGTAATCGAGCCGCCAGTGCGCGCCGCGGCTTTCGCGCCGTTCGATCGCCGCGCGCACGATGCATTCGCTGACGGTCAGCATGAATCGAAGATCGCGAGCCGTATGCCAGCCCGGGTTGTAGCGCCGCGAGCCAGGGACATGGACGCGGTCCGCGCGTTGCCGCAGCTCGAGCACATTGTCCAGGCAGGCTTTCAGGCCTTTCTCGTCGCGGGCCAGGCCGGCGCCCTCCTGCATCGCTTCCTGGAGCGCCTGCTGTAGAAAGTACGGATTCTCTTTGCCCTGGCGGCTCAGTGGCAGCAGCAGCGTCTGCTGCTCATCGGCGATCTGCTTTTCGTCGATCTGGCCCAGTCCCACGTCGCGGACGAAGGCACCGGCGGCCGCACCGGCGCGCCGGCCGAAGACCAGCAAATCGGACAGAGAATTGCCGCCCAGGCGGTTCGCGCCGTGCAGGCCGGCCGCCACCTCGCCGGCCGCGTACAGGCCGGGTAGCGTCGTTGCGGCGGTCTCGGCGTCGACCCGCAATCCGCCCATCGCATAGTGGATGGTGGGCGCCACTTCCATTGGTTGCCGCGTTATGTCGACGTCCGCCAGCCGAAGGAACTGCTCGTACATCGAAGGCAGCTTCTTCTTGATGTGCTCCGCGCCGAGATGCCGGACATCCAGCCAGGCGCCGCCGTGTGGCGTCCCGCGGCCGGCCTGGGCTTCTTTGTAGATGGATCGGGCCACGATGTCACGGGACGAGAGCTCTTTTTTCTTGGGGTCGTACTCGAGCATGAAGCGCTTGTCTTCGCTATTCGTGAGATAGCCGCCTTCGCCCCGGACGGCCTCAGTGACCAGGATGCCGCGCACCCCGGGGGGCCAGACCATGCCCGTGGGGTGAAACTGCACCATCTCCGGATCGAGGACTTCGGCGCCGGCCTCGAAACCCATCCCGACGCCGTCGCCGGTGCCCTCCCATGAATTCGACGTGACTTTGTAGATCCGGCCCCAGCCGCCGGTCGCCAGGATCACGGCCTTGGCCCTGAAGGCGACGAACGATCCGTCGACGCGGTTGTAGCCGAAGGCGCCCACAACCCGATCGCCATCTTTGAGCAGCCGGGTCAGGGTCCACTCCATGTGCACGTCGATGCCAAGCTGGACGACTCGGTCTTGCAGCGCGCGGATCATCTCCAGGCCGGTCCGGTCGCCGACGTGACAGAGCCGCCGGTAGGTGTGCGCCCCAAAAGCGCGCTGCAACACCCGGCCATCCGGAGTGCGATCGAAGAGGGCGCCGTAGGTCTCGAGCTCGTAGACGCGATCGGGAGACTCCTGCGCGTGCAACTGCGCCAT
>VBEW01000019.1 GCA_005889225.1 Chloroflexota bacterium
GTGCCCCTGGTCGTGACCGAGGCGCCGATCGTGGGCACCGGCATGGAGTCGGCCGCCGCCAAGGATTCGGGTGAGTTGATCGTCGCCAGGGTCGCCGGCACCGTCGTGTCGTGCGCCGCGCCGCCGCCGGCGGATTCCGCCGCGGCCAAGCTGGACAGCTTCAAGCGGGAGCTCGGTATCCTTCTGAAGCCGGACGACGGCTCGGCGGAGCAGTGGTACGCGGTGCACAAGTTCGAGCGCTCCAACCAGGGCACCTGCCTGTCGCAGCGGGTGATCGTGAAGGCCGGCGACCACGTCGCCGCCGGTACCCCGATGGCCGACGGCCCCGCCACCTCTGAAGGTGAGCTGGCCCTGGGCCGCAACATCCTGGTGGCCTTCATGCCATGGGAGGGCTACAACTACGAAGACGCCATCCTGATCTCCGAGTCGGTCGTCCGCGAGGACAAGTACACCTCGATCCACATCGAGGAATACGAGATCGAGGCCCGCGACACCAAGCTCGGGCCGGAGGAGATCACCCGCGACATCCCGAACGTGAGCGATGAGACGCTGAAGAACCTCGACGAGCGCGGCATCGTCTACATCGGTGCCGAGGTCCATCCGGGGGACATCCTGGTGGGCAAGATCACGCCGAAGGGCGAGTCGGAGCTCAGCGCCGAGGAGCGCCTGCTGCGCGCCATCTTCGGTGAGAAGGCACGCGAGGTGCGCGATTCGTCGCTGCGCGTGCCGCACGGCGAGCGCGGCATCGTCGTCGACGTCAAGATCTTCAGCCGCGAGACCAAGGACGAGCTGGCGCCGGGCGTCAATCAGCTGGTACGCGTCTACGTGGCGCAGAAGCGCAAGATCGCCCAGGGCGACAAGATGGCCGGCCGGCACGGGAACAAAGGCGTCATCGCCCGCATCCTGCCGACCGAAGACATGCCCTACATGCCGGATGGCACGCCGGTTGAGCTGGTGCTGAACCCGCTGGGCGTGCCGAGCCGCATGAACCTCGGCCAGGTGCTGGAGACGCACCTCGGTTGGGCCGCGCACGCGCTTGGCCTGAAGGTGGCGACGCCGGTCTTCGACGGCGCCTCCGAGGAGACGATCGAGGCCGAGCTGGTCCGCTCCGGGTTGCCGGAGTCCGGCAAGATCACGCTACGGGACGGCCGCCACGGGGAGCCGTTCGACCACGACGTGACGGTCGGTTACATCTATATGTTGAAGCTGGCCCACCTGGTGGAGGACAAGATCCACGCACGCTCCACCGGCCCCTACTCGCTGGTCACCCAGCAGCCGTTGGGCGGCAAGGCGCAGTTCGGCGGTCAGCGGTTCGGTGAGATGGAAGTCTGGGCGCTGGAAGCCTACGGCGCCTCGCACATCCTGCAGGAGATCCTGACGGTGAAGTCCGATGACATCGTGGGCCGGGTCAAGGCCTACGAGGCGATCGTCAAGGGCGAGAACACGCTGGAAGCCGGGATTCCGGAATCGTTCCGGGTGCTGGTCAAGGAGCTCGAGGGCCTCGCGCTGGGCGTCGAGATCCAGTCCGACGGCGAGAAGCAGGTGATCCTGTCCGAAGACGACATGAGTGAGATGCCGCTCGACCTGGGCATCAACCTCGAGCGCGACGAGATCGATGAATCCGACCAGTGGGCGACCGGGGCGCCGCGCGCCGCGCAGAATCCCCTGGATTCCTTGAGGTAGTACATGACACTGAAACTGGAGAATTTCGACGCGTTAAAGCTCTCCCTGGCATCGCCGGAGACGATCCTGTCGTGGTCGCACGGCGAGGTGACCAAGCCGGAGACGATCAACTACCGCACCCTCAAGCCGGAGCGTGACGGGCTCTTCTGCGAGCGCATCTTCGGCCCCCAGCGCGACTGGGAATGCCACTGCGGCAAGTACAAGCGCTACCGCTACAAGGGGATCATCTGCGACAAGTGCGGCGTGGAGGTCACGCGCTCCAAGGTCCGCCGCGAGCGGATGGGTCACATCAAGCTGGCCTCGCCGGTCAGCCACGTCTGGTACTTCAAGGGCATCCCGTCGCGGATGGGCCTGCTCCTCGACATGTCGCCGCGCAACCTGGAGAAGGTCCTCTACTTCGCCAACTACATCGTCACCCACATCGACGAGGACGCGCGCAAGGAGTATCTCTCCAAGTCTTCGCCACAGCACAACGACCGGGTCATCAAGCTCCAGGAGGAGCGCGATGTGGCGGTCAAGGAGCTGAAGGACGATCTCGACCAGCGGGTCAAAGCCAAGCAGGAGGACACCAAGGCCAAGATCAAGGCGCTGGAGGAATCGCTCGACGAAACCGTCGACGCCATGACCTCGCGCGCTAAGGAGCTGGTCGACAAGATCAAGGCGCAGAAGGGCAAGAAGGCCGCCACCAACTTCACTATCGGCGAAGGTGAGGACGAGCAGGTCATCATCGAGAAGGGCACCCTTTTCGAAGACAAGCTTGCCCGCGAACTGCCCAAGCAGGTCGAGAAGAAGATTGACCAGGTGCAGGCCAACACCAAGAAGCGCCAGCAGGAGTTGAAGAGCAAGTCCGACGAGGAAATCGCGAAATGGCGCGAGGATTACGAGAAGAAGTCGGGTGAGCTCACCGACCGTCTGAAGAAGGACACCGAGGGGCTGTCCGGCGATATCGAGTCGTCGAAGACACAGCTCGATTCGCTGTCGGTCAAGCAGCTGCTCTCGGACCAGGAGTTTCGCGAGTACACCGAGAAGTTCGGCAAGGTCTTCAAGGCCGGCATCGGCGCGCAGGCCATCTATGACCTGCTGGCTCGCATCGATCTGCTTCAGGAATCGGCCATCCTCCGCGAGGAGTCGAAGTCGACCTCCGGCCAGAAGCGGCAGAAGGCGATCAAGCGGCTCAAGGTCGTCGAGGCCTTCCGCAAGTCCGGCGCCTCCGCGACCTGGATGATCCTCAACAACCTGCCGGTCATTCCGCCGGAGCTGCGGCCGATGGTCCAGCTGGACGGCGGCCGGTTCGCGACCTCCGACCTCAATGACCTCTACCGCCGCGTCATCAACCGCAACAACCGGCTGAAGCGGCTCCTCGAGCTCGGCGCGCCCGAGATCATCGTGCGCAACGAGAAGCGGATGCTGCAGGAGGCGGTCGACGCGCTGATCGACAACGGCCGGCGCGGCCGGGCGATCACCGGCACCGGCAACCGCAAGCTGAAGTCCCTGTCCGACATGCTGAAGGGCAAGCAGGGCCGCTTCCGTCAGAACCTGCTCGGCAAGCGCGTCGACTACTCGGGCCGTTCCGTCATCGTGGTCGGCCCGGAGCTGAAGCTGCACGAGTGCGGACTGCCGAAGAAGATGGCACTCGAGCTCTTCAAGCCGTTCGTCATGCGCGAGCTGGTGAGCAAGGGCTACACCCAGAACATCAAGTCGGCAAAGCGCATGGTGGAGCGGGTCCGCCCCGAGGTATGGGACGTGCTCGACGAGGTGATCAAGGAGCATCCGGTGCTCCTCAACCGCGCTCCGACGCTGCACCGGCTCGGCATCCAGGCCTTCATGCCGGTGCTGGTCGAGGGTTCGGCTATCCAGATCCATCCACTGGTCTGCAGCGCGTTCAACGCCGACTTCGACGGCGACCAGATGGCGGTCCACGTGCCGCTGTTCTCGGGCGCGATCGCGGAAGCGAAGAACCTGATGATGTCCTCGAACAACATCCTGTCGGCATCCGATGGCCACCCGGTCATCAGCCCGACCCAGGACATCGTCCTCGGCACTTACTACCTGACCATGGTCAAGGCCACGCCCGACATCAAGGACGAGGAGCTGCCCACCTATGGCTCCGCCGAGGAAGTGCTGCTCGCGGTGGACAACAAGCGCGTCCACGTCCAGCAGGAGGTGCGCGTTCGCATCGACGGCAAGCTGGTCCGCACATCACCGGGTCGGGTGCTCTTCAACCAGGTGCTCCCGATCGGCGTTCAGCCCGCCGAAGGCCACGGCGAGGCAATGACCTTCCAGAACCGCCTCTTCGACAAGAAGGCGCTTCGGGCGATCGTCGCCGAGTCGTTCCGGCTGCACGGCAATGAGCTGACGGCGCGCTGCGCCAACGACATCAAGCGGCTGGGCTTCGCCTACGCGACGAAAGCCGGCATCACGATCTCCGCGATGGACATCAAGACCCCGGCCGGCAAGGCCGCCATCCTGGCGAGTGCCGAGAAGAAGCTCGGGACCATCGACCAGCAGTTCAAGCGCGGCCTGATTACCGACGACGAGCGTTACACGCAGACGGTCGATCTCTGGACCGAGGCGACGGACGAAGTGACGGCCGCGACCATGAAGAGCTTCGACGCGCTTCACCCAGTCTTCATGATGGCCAACTCCGGCGCGAGAGGGAACATCCAGCAGATCCGGCAGCTGGCGGGCATGCGCGGCCTGATGGCCGACCCAACCGGCCGGATTATCGACCTTCCGATCAAGGCGAACTTCTCAGAAGGGCTGACCGTGCTCGAGTACTTCATCTCGACCCACGGTGCTCGCAAAGGTCTGGCCGACACGGCGTTGCGCACCGCGGACTCTGGCTACCTGACCCGGCGGCTGGTCGACGTGGCCCAGGATGTGATCGTCCGGGCCGAAGACTGCGGCACGACCGGTGGTGTCTGGGTGACTGACATCTCCGAGGAGCGCGCGCTGACCGAGCCGCTGTTCGAGCGGATCGCGGGGCGCGTCGCGGCCGCCGCCATCCTGGATCCGAAGAGCCAGGAGCCGCTGGTCAAGGAGGGCGCCGAGATCAGCGACATCCAGGCGCGCAACCTGATCGTCGCGGGCGTGACCCAGGTCAAGGTGCGCTCGGTGCTGACCTGCCAGGCGCGCGAGGGCGTCTGCCGGCTGTGCTACGGCCGCAACCTGGCGACCGGCAAACTGGTCGAGATCGGCGAGGCGGTCGGCGTTATCGCCGCGCAGTCGATCGGCGAGCCGGGGACGCAGTTAACCATGCGGACCTTCCACACCGGTGGGGTTGCGGGGACCGACATCACGCAGGGCCTGCCCCGCGTCGAGGAACTGTTCGAGGCCCGCATCCCGAAGGGCAAGGCGATCATTTCCGAGATCGACGGCGAGGTGGAGATCATCCGCACCGAAACGGCGCGCAAGATCAAGGTGACGTCGCGTGACGTCTACGACATCCCGTACATCCTGGCGGACAAGATGCAGCCGCTGATCGAATCCGGCGCAACCGTCCAGGAAGGCCAGGAGATCGCGCGGGGCGCCGGCGAGGACGGCCAGGAGAAGGTCATCACCTCACGCGCCTCGGGCGTGGCCCGGGTCGAGCGCAACCAGATCGTCATCCGGAGCATGGACGAGGAGTGGCGGGAGTACGCCATCCCGCACGGCTCCCGGGTCAACGTCCAGAGCGGTCAGAAGATCAAAGCCGGCCAGCAGATCACCGAAGGCTCGATCAGCCCGCAAGAGCTGCTGCACATTCTCGGCCGCGAGGCGGTCCAGACCTACCTGGTCGAGGAAGTCCAGAAGGTCTATCGCTCGCAGGGTGTCGACATCAACGACAAGCACATCGAGGTGATCATCCGGCAGATGATGCGGAAGGTCCGCGTCGACACCTCCGGCGACACCGACCTGCTGCCGGGCGAGATCGTCTCGCAGTGGGAGTACGAGGAAGCCAACGCCAAGGTGCTGGCGGAGGGCGGCGATCCCTCGGTGGCGCAGACCGTTCTGCTCGGCCTGATCAAGGCCGCGCTGAACACGGCGAGCTGGCTGTCGGCCGCCTCCTTCCAGGAGACGACCCGGGTGTTGACCGAAGCCGCCATCTCCGGCAAGGTCGACCGGCTGCGGGGCCTGAAGGAGAACGTGATCATCGGCAAGCTGATTCCCGCCGGAACCGGCCTCGACTACTACCAGAAGCTGCGCGAGGAGTCGTTCAAGATGTTCGCGGAACTCCCGCAACCGGTTCCCGCCAGCAGCTAACGCGACCGAGCACCAAGAGGGCCACCAACGGGGTGGCCCTCTTTTTAATCCCCCGCGGCCCCGGCTCGGGCCAGCTCCCCTTTCGGCCGGATGACCTCGGTCCGGATGTGGGAAATGAACCAGCCGACGATGTGGCGCAGCCGGATGACCCTGGAGCGCGGATGACCGCTGCGCGACAGGTCATGAGACTGCCCCTCGAAGCGAACCATCCTGACCTCGCGGCCCAGCAGTTTGAGCGCGGTGAACATCTGCTCGCCTTCAGAGATCGGGCAACGGAGGTCTCGATCGCTGTGAAGGATCAAAAGCGGCGTTGTGATCTTCTCCACGTACGTGATCGGCGAGCGCTCCATCAGACGGTCCAGGTCCTTCCATGGCACCGCGTCCATCGTGTCGATGGTCAGGATCCAGTCGACGTCGCCGGTGCCGAAGATGGACGCCAGGTTGCTCACGCAGCGCATCGTCACCGCCGCCTTGAAGCGGTCCGTGTGGCCGATCGCCCAGTTGGTCATGTACCCGCCGTAGCTGCCGCCGCCGATGCCGAGGCGGTCCGAGTCGACCCAGCCCTTCAAGACCGCGGTGTCGAGCCCGGCCATGATGTCCTGAAAATCTTTGCCTCCCCAGTCGCCGTTGACCGCCGCCGAAAACGCGCGGCCATAGCCGGTGCTGCCGCGCGGATTGGTGTATACGACGGCGTACCCGTGCGAGGCGAGCAGTTGAAACTCGAAGAAGAAACTCCAGCCGTACATCGCCATCGGCCCGCCGTGGATCTCGAGGATGGCGGGCGGCCGCTCGCCGCTGGCGACGTTGGGCTTGATGATCCAGCCCTGGATCTCCCAGCCATCGGCGCCCTTGAAGCTGAACTCTTCGGGTCGTGCCAGCTTGACCTGCTGGAACAGGTCGTCGTTGAGCTGCGTCAGCCGGGCCGGATTCGCGCCGAGCTGCTGGACGAAGAGATCGCCCGGCGTCGAGGGATCGGAGATGGCCAGCGCCATCCGGCGCCGCTCCCGGTCCATGCTGAACCCATAAACGCGGCGTTGGCCCTCGACGACGGCCCGCGGACTCCCACCTTCGCCGGGCACTGTATAGATGAGCGTTGAACCTCGCCCCGCCGCCTGCGAAAAGACCTCGGTCCCGTCGGGCGACCAGTAGAGATGCGGAGACCCATGGAACGCCCGTTGATCATCGATACAGGTGTCGGCAAAGGTCGGCGCGAAGTTTTCGGTCAGCCTTCGGACGGATCCGGGCCTGCCGGCGTCGGCGACCATCACGTCCGTGTAGCCGTCGTCGTGGCGTCGTGGGGATGCGGTGAAGGCGAGACGGCGCCCGTCCGGCGACCACGCCGGCGATCCGGCGTAGACCGTCTCATCGGTCAGCCGCGTGAGCCGTTTCGAAGGCAGGTCGAGCACCCAGATGTCGTTGGCCGGCCAGCTCCATCGCTCGTCGGTGCGGTCCGACGTAAAGGCGATCTGCCGTCCGTCCGGTGAGAAGGTCGGCGCCCCGTCGTCCCAGTCGCCATCGGTCAGCTGCTCGGGTTCGCCGCCGCCGACCGCGATCCGAAAGAGGTGTGATCGCCGCTCGTAGACCCAGCCCTTGCCGTCGAAGCGATTCCACAGGCGGTCGATCGTCCTGACCGCGGGCACCCGTTTGTCGTGCAGGCCGGCGTCGTCGGCCTCGGGGTCGTCCGGCTCGCCAACCTCTGCCGAGTAGACGATGAAGGCGCCATCGGGCGACCATTCGGGTTCGCCGACGCCGTTCCTCGCCCAGGTCAGCTGACGAGCCTCGCCGCCGTCGGCCGGAAGGACCCACAGCTGTGCCTTTTCGATCCCGCGATCGCGCTCCTCCTCGTTCCTGGGTTTGACCTCGCCTGCAGGCGCCCGGAGGAAGGCCAGCGACCGGCCGTCCGGCGACCAGCGGGGGCTCGTGTCATTGTCGCCGGCGGTGTACCGGCGGCCCTGCGTTGGGCTCAGGGGTGTGACCCAGATCGATCGGTGGTAATCGTAGCTGTGGCGATCGATCTCCGCCACAACGTACGCGATGCGCTCGCCATCCGGCGCGAGCTGCGGGTCTTCGACGAGCTTGATGCCGTACAGGTCCTGTGGCTCGAGTCTGCGGCTCATGTACCCTCCCGAACTGCCGTTGGCCGTATCAGGCTAGCAGGCTCGGTGAGGATCGCTCCCGGGGTTTCGTTGTACCAGCGTGGCTTCGGTCGCGAGCGTGCCCGCGCGTCGTCCTGCCACCAGTGTCGTCTACCGCCACGCCGAGCCCATCCTCCTGGTGGGACTCGCCATTCCCTCGGCGGCGATCGATTGGCGGATCGCGCAGACCTGGTCGTGGCCGGCCGCACTGATCGCGCTCTGGCTCGGCGCGACGGCGCTAGCGGTGGGGGCGGCGATTTTCCGCGGTCGGCTGCGCGCGATCGGCTCGGCGCTGGCGATCGTCTCCCTGTACGCGGTCCCGATCGTTGGAGCGATCATCCGTTGGCACACCGTGCCCGCACCAACGGCGCTGATCGGCGACGGCGCCTACCAGACGCAGCTTGCCGGTGACTTCCTGCTGCGGGGGATCGATCCGTACGGCGCCGACTATGCGGCAGCCGGTCTCGGCGCGGCTCCCTGGGGCGAAACCTTTGCGAGCCCGGCCCTGCATCACCTGGTCACCTGGCCCGGCCAATTCCTCTGGCCGCTGCCGCTGCAGCTGGCGGCTCGACCGCTGGGCTGGTGGGACGAACGAATCTTCCTGCTGGTCGCCGCCGGGCTTACCTGGTGGATCCTGTTGCGGCTCTTTCCGGGTGTGCCCGGCCGGATAGCGGCCACCGCGTTCTTCCTCATCCCCGGACACTCGCTCGTGGCGGTCCTCGGTGACAACGACCTGCCGATGCTCGCCCTCGTCCTGGCGGCGCTGCTGGCGGCAGATCGCCGCCGCTACCTGTGGATGGGCCTGCTGCTCGGCTTCGCCGTCGTGACCAAGCAACACGCGCTGCTGGCCGTGCCGCTCGTCGCGACCTGGGCCGTGGTGCGCGGCGCGGATTCCCGCGAGCTGATCCGGGCGGCGGCGCTGGCGACGATCGTGGCGGCGGCCACCCTGGCGCCGTTCCTGCTGTGGAACGCCGGCGCCTTCCTAGGCGACACCATCGTCTTTGTGGCGGGCAGCGGCCTTGACGCCTATCCGATCAATGGCGCTGGGCTCTCGGCGTTCCTCCTCTCGAGCGGGGTCATCCATGGCGCCCGCGATGCCTTCCCCTTCGCCGCCATCGAGGTGGTGGTGGGGGTCGTGGTATGGACGATCGGCTGGTGGCGGATTCGCGCCCGGGCGCGGCTGGCCGATGTCTTGCTCTTTGCCGGCCTGGCGCTGCTCCTGGTGCTCTACGTGAGCCGCTATTTCCACGACTCACACCTCCTCCTGGGCGGCGAGCTGATCCTCGCGGGGCTGGTGGCCCGAACGCGGCCGCTCGCCCAGTCGGAGTCCCGACCGGCGGTGCTGGCCGCGTGATCGCGGCAGTCGGCGCCGTCGTCAATCGCCTGCTGTATCCACCGAGTCATGTCTTGCTGCTCTTCGGCGGGGCGACGCTGGCCTCGAACCTGGTCTGGTATGGAAGCGGGCTCTTCATCGGCCGGTTGCCGGGCATTGCCCTGATGCTGGCGGGTCTGGTTACCGGGATGACGGCCCTGGTCTTGCTGCGGCGACGCCATCAGCTGGCCGGGCTGGCGGTGTTCATCCTGGCCGCTGTCGGCCTGCCGGCCATCGCCCTGATGACCCTGCGCTGGCGCACCGGTGCGCCGATCCTGCTGCATGACGGCGCCTACCAGACCGAGCAGGCGATGCAGCTGCTTCTGAGTGGACGCGATCCCTACGGCATGGACTACACGCAGACCTCGATGGCGCACTGGCACTGGTACGTCAACCTTCCCCTGGATCCTGCCCTCTTCCATTACGTCTACAACCCGCTCACGTTTCTAGCCGCCATTCCCTTCGACATGCTTACCAACCTTGCCCAGGTTCCTTTCGATTTCCGGCTGGTGCTCCTGGTCGCCGCCGTGCTCGCGGCTCTGGGCCTTACCGCACTTCCCTGGGGCTGGGAATTACGCTATGTCGCCCTGGCGGCACTATTCCTCGATCCGTTCTTCTACCTGCCGCAGGGGCGGAACGACATGTTGTTTTTAGCGGCGGTCATCGGCGGCACGCTGGCCTGGAGTCGCAACCGGCCGGTGGCCGCCACCTGGAGCTTCGGGATCGCGCTCGCCTTCAAGCAGTTCAGCCTGTTCTTCATCGCCCCGCTGGCGGTGGCGCTGCTGGCGACCCGGCATCGCGGGCGGCTCTCAACCCGGTCGACGCTGCTCGCGCTTGGTGGTTTGCTGGTGCCGGTGGCGGTCACCGTGCTGCCGTTTCTGCTCTGGAACCCGGTCGCGTACTGGACCGACACCGTGGGAGTGGTCACCGGGACGGCGCCGGATAGCTTCCCCATCCGCGGCTTCGGCATCGCCGAGCTGATGCTGGTCCTGCACCTCCTCCCGGGGCCGAACGCCTACTTCCCGTTCGGTCTGCTGCAAGCGGCCATCGCCCTCCCCATCCTGGCTGGCGGTTTGCCCCGCCTCTGGCGGGAGAGCTCCGCGGCCAGCATCCTGGCGGTCGGCGCCTGGAGCACAGTGGGCGCCCTGCTCGCCAGCCGATATCTCAACGACAGCCACTTGGCGATGCTCGTCTTCCTGCTGATCCTGGCTGGCGCGGCGAAGCGGGCCGAGCAGCCAGAGGCCGCCGGCCGACTCGATTCGAGTTCGCCCGCCAGCAGCGCGGCTGCAGCATAATCGGCAGATCCATGCCGTACGCCTGGCTCGTCTTCCTGCACGTCACCTCGGTGATTGGCTTCGTTCTCGCCCACGGCGCCTCCGCGTCGATGGGGCTGCGCCTGCGCCGGGAGACGTCCCCGGATTCGATCCGTTCGCTGGTCGTGCTCTCGACCCTGTCGACCCGGGTGATGTACCCGTTCCTGGTCCTGGTCCTCCTGACCGGGATAGCTGCCGGGTTCGCCGGGGAGTGGTGGCGATTCAAATGGATCTGGACGGCCATCATCGTGCTGGTAATCACGATCATCCTGATGAACGTCCTCGGGCAGCAGTACAACCCGCTGCGGGGCGAAGCCAGGGAGCGGCGCCACCGGGGGCCGGTGGCGGAGACGCCCGACGTGATCCGCAAGGTGGCCGCAAGCACCCGGCCAGGCCCGATCAGCGCCCTGGGCGTCGTCGCCTTCGTCGTCCTGCTCTGGCTGATGATCCTCAAGCCGTTTTAGCCCGGGCAATTTGACAGCGGAGTCGAATCGGCCGTAGAATACGCGTTCGCGCCCGAAAATCGGGCGAGGTTAAGTCATGCCCACCATCTCACAGCTGATCCGATACGGCCGCAAGCCGCTGGTGAAGAAGACGAAGGCACCGGCGCTGCAGGGCTCCCCGCAGCGGCGGGGCGTCTGCGTGCGCGTCTACACCACCACGCCGAAGAAGCCGAACTCGGCGCTCCGGAAGGTGGCCAGGGTCCGGCTAACCTCCCGCCAGGAGGTGACCGCCTACATCCCGGGCATCGGTCACAACCTGCAGGAGCACTCGGTGGTCCTGATCCGCGGCGGCCGCGTCAAAGACCTGCCCGGTGTCCGCTACCACGTGGTCCGCGGCACCCTCGATACGGCCGGCGCCAAGGGGCGCAAGCAGGGCCGCTCGAAGTACGGCGCCAAGCGCGAGAAGGCAAAGAAGGCCTGACATGCCGCGGCGTCCACGTATTCAAAAACGCGTCATCCTGCCTGACCCAATCTACACACACGAGGGCGTAGCGAAGTTCGTCAACGTCGTGATGCAGCGGGGGAAGCGGAGCACTGCGGAGCGGGTGGTCTACGGCTCGCTGGACCGCATCCGCAAGGTGGCGAAGAAGGACCCGATCGAGGTCTTCGACGCCGCCCTGAAGAACGCCACCCCGGTTCTGGAGGTCAAGCCCCGCCGGATCGGCGGCGCCACCTACCAGGTGCCGGTCGAGATCCGGCCGGACCGCCGCTCGGCGCTGGCCCGGCGCTGGATCGTACGTTACGCCCGGGCCCGATCTGGGAAGAGTATGCAGGAGAAGCTCGCCGGAGAGCTCATGGACGCCGCTAACGGGGTGGGGGCTACGATCAAGCGGCGGGAAGAGACGCACAAGATGGCTGAGAGCAACAAGGCCTTCAGTCATTTCCGGTATTAGGAGAGACGTGGCAGAGACAAAAATGGCTCGGAGTTATCCGCTCGACAAGGTTCGGAACATCGGCATCATGGCTCACATTGATGCCGGGAAGACGACCACGACCGAGCGCATCCTCTTCTATGCGGGCCGGATCCACAAGATGGGCGAGGTGCACGACGGCGCGGCGACGATGGACTGGATGGTCCAGGAGCAGGAGCGGGGGATCACGATCACCTCGGCGGCCACCGTGGCGAACTGGCGCGGCCACCGGATCAATATTATCGACACACCCGGACACGTAGACTTTACGGTCGAGGTCGAGCGAAGCCTGCGCGTCCTCGACGGCGCGGTGGCGGTCTTCGACGCCGTTGCCGGGGTCGAGCCCCAGTCGGAGACGGTCTGGCGCCAGGCCGACCGCTACGAAGTGCCCCGGATCGCCTTCATCAACAAGATGGACCGGCTGGGGGCCGACTTCTTCGGTTCCTGGAAGTCGATCCGTGAGCGGCTGGGGGCGAACGCCGTCCCGATTCAGCTCCCGATCGGCAGCGAGGAGTCGTTCGAAGGCGTGGTCGACCTTATTAATAAGGTTGCGATCACCTATACCGACGACCTCGGCACCACCATCGAGACCGAGGAGGTGCCGGAGGCGATGCGCGACCAGGTCGAGCTGTACCACAAGCAGCTGGTCGAGGCGGTCGCCGAGTTCGACGATGAGCTGCTCCAGAAGTACCTCGAGGACAAGCCGATCAGCGGTCCGGAGATCGTGGCCGCCATCCGCAAGGGCACCATCTCGAACCGGCTGGTCCCGGTGCTGGCGGGCGCCGCCCTGCGCAACCGCGGTGTGCAGCCGATGCTGGATGCCATCGTCGACTTCCTGCCCTCACCGCTGGACAAGCTGGGCGTCGAAGGCATCAATCCGAAGAGCAACGTCCCGGAGCGGCGCAAGCCCGCCGACAACCAGCCCTTCGCCGGGCTCGCCTTCAAGATCGCGACCGACCCCTACGTCGGCAAGCTGACGTTTTTCCGGGTCTATGCCGGCACGCTCAAGTCCGGCTCCTACGTCTGGAACGCGACCCGCGGCACCAAGGAGCGGGTTGGCCGCATCCTGCAGATGCACGCCAACCATCGGGAGGAGATTCCCGAGGTCTACGCCGGCGACATCGCCGCGGCCATCGGGCTGAAGCAGACCACCACCGGCGATACCCTGGCGGACGAGAACAATCCGATCGTGCTGGAGTCGATCGTGTTCCCGGAGCCGGTCATCAGCGTGGCCATCGAGCCGCGGACCAAGGTCGACCAGGAGAAGATGGGGCAGGCGCTGGCCAAGCTGGCCGAGGAGGACCCCACCTTCAAGGTCCGCACGGACGAGGAGACCGCCCAGACCATCATCTCGGGGATGGGCGAGCTGCACCTCGAGATCATCGTCGACCGGATGCTGCGGGAGTTCGCCGTCGACGCCAACGTCGGCAAGCCCCAGGTAGCCTATCGGGAAACGATCAAGCGCAAGGCCCACGGCGTCGGCCGGTTCGTGCGGCAGTCGGGCGGGCGCGGCCAGTACGGCCACGCCGAGATCGATATCGAGCCGAACGAGGCGGGCAAGGGCTTCGAGTTCGTCAACAAGATCGTGGGCGGCTCGATCCCGAAGGAGTACCACTCCCCCGTGGAGAAGGGCATCATCGAGGCCCTCAACAGCGGCGTGCTGGCGGGCTTCCCGGTGGTGGATGTCAAGGCCACCCTGGTGGACGGCTCGTACCACGAAGTCGACTCGTCGGAGATGGCCTTCACCATCGCCGGATCGATGGCTGCCAAGGACGGCATGCGCAAGGGCCAGCCCGCGCTGCTCGAGCCGATCATGAAGGTCGAGGTCGTCATGCCCGAGGAATTCATGGGTGAGATCCTCGGCGATCTCAGCTCGCGCCGTGGCCAGATCCTGGGCATGGAAGGGCGGGCGACCATGCAGGTGGTCCGCGCCTACGTGCCACTGGGCAACATGTTCGGCTATGCCACCGACCTGCGGTCCAAGACCCAGGGTCGCGCCGTCTACAGCATGGAGTTTCATCACTACCAGGAAGTCCCGAAGTCGATCGCGGAAGAAATCGTTGCGAAGTCGAGAGCCTAAGGAGGATTCGAAGAAGGAGTAACAATGGCGAAGAAGAAGTACGAGCGCACCAAGCCGCACGTGAACGTGGGGACCATCGGTCACATCGACCATGGCAAGACCACCCTGACCGCGGCCATCACCAAGGTCCTGTCAAAGAAGGGATTCGCTGAATTCCGCTCCTTCGACTCGATCGACAACGCCCCCGAGGAAAAGGCCCGCGGCATCACGATCGCGACCGCGCATGTCGAGTACGAGACGGAGAAGCGTCATTACGCGCACGTCGACTGCCCGGGCCACGCGGACTACATCAAGAATATGATCACCGGCGCCGCCCAGATGGACGGCGCAATCCTGGTCGTGGCGGCGACCGACGGCCCCATGCCGCAGACGCGCGAGCATATCTTGCTGGCGCGCCAGGTCGGCGTGCCGCGGATCGTCGTCGCGCTCAATAAGGTCGACGCGGTCGACGACCCGGAAATCCTGGAGCTGGTCGAGCTCGAGGTTCGCGAACTGCTGTCGAAATACGAGTTTCCTGGAGACGACATCCCGGTGGTCAAGGTCTCGGCGCTCAAGGCGCTCGAGGGCGACGCCCAGTGGGAAGACTCGATCACGAAGCTGATGGACGCGGTCGACACCTACATCCCCGTACCCGAGCGCGCGCTCGACAAGCCGTTTTTGATGCCGATCGAAGACGTCTTCTCGATCGAAGGTCGTGGCACGGTCGTCACCGGGCGGATCGAGCGCGGCCAGGTCAAGATCAACGAAGAGGTCGAGATGGTCGGCATCAACGACACGCGCAAGACTGTGGTCACGGGCGTCGAGATGTTCCACAAGCTGCTGGATTCCGGCCAGGCGGGCGACAACGTCGGCTGCCTGCTGCGCGGCATCAAGCGTGAGGAGGTCGAGCGCGGCCAGGTGCTGGCCAAGCCCGGTTCGATCAAGCCGCACACCGAGTTCGATTCACAGGTGTACGTCCTGACCAAGGAGGAAGGCGGTCGTCACACGCCGTTCTTCAAGGGCTACCGCCCGCAGTTCTACGTGCGGACCACGGACGTGACCGGCGAGGTCGAGCTGCCCGAGGGCACCGAGATGGTGATGCCCGGCGACAACATCAGCATGAAGATCAAGCTCATCACCCCGATCGCCGTCGAGGAGAAGATGCGTTTCGCCATCCGTGAAGGTGGTCGCACGGTGGGCTCCGGCGTGGCCACCAAGGTGATCAAGTAAGGCATTGGCTCAGAAGATCCGCATCCGGCTGAAGGCCTACGACCACCGCGTCCTCGATCAGGCCGCGGACAAAATCGTGGACACCGCACGGCGGACCAACGCATCGACGGCCGGACCCATCCCGCTGCCCACCGAGATCAATCGCTGGACGGTGATCCGCTCACCGTTCATCGACAAGGACTCGCGCGAGCAGTTCGAGATGCGGACCCACAAGCGGATCATCGACATCCTGGACCCAAATCCGAAAGTTGTTGACGCGCTGATGCGGCTCAACCTGCCGTCCGGCGTCAACATCGAGATCAAGCTCTAGCCGTGGCGACGAAGGGATTGCTGGCCAAGAAGATCGGGATGACCCAGGTGTTCACCGAGAAGGGTGAGCTCCTGCCGGTCACCGTTCTCGAGGCCGGCCCCTGCACCGTGGTTGGCCTGCGAGCCGTCCAGAAGGACGGCTACGGCGCGGTCCAGCTCGGCTTCGGCGAGGTCGAGGAGAAGAAGCTGACCAGGGCCACCGCCGGTCATTTCAAGAAGGCGGGGGTCAAGGCCCATCGCCACCTCAAGGAGGTCCGGCTCAAGGCCGACGCCGCCTATACGGTTGGCCAGGCCCTCAAAGCGGATCTGTTCGCGGCGGGCGAACTGGTCGACGTGACCGGGACCACCAAGGGCAAGGGATTCTCCGGCCAGCACAAGCGGCACCATTTCGGCCGGGGTCCGGTGACGCACGGCTCGCACAACATCAAGCAGCCCGGATCGATCGGGTCTTCCTCCACGCCGTCGCGCGTCTACAAAGGGATGCGCATGGCCGGCCAGCTGGGCAACGCGCAGCGGACCACCATGCACCTCAAAGTGGTTCGGGTCGACCTCGACCGCAACCTGTTGCTGGTCAACGGCGACGTCCCTGGCCACAAGAACAGTGTCGTGCTGGTCCGTGACTCGGCCCGGCAGCCGAAGGGGAAGAAATAGTGGCGACGCCGAACCCCTTGTCGGTCACGGTCTACGACCGTGAAGGAAAGGAGAGCGGTCAGGTTGAACTGCCGGAGGCGGTCTTCAACGCGCCGGTCAACGAGGCGGTGCTGCACCAGGCGGTGCTGCGACAGCACGCCAACGAGCGCCAGGGCACCCACCAGACGAAGACCCGGGGCGAGGTTTCCGGCGGCGGCAAGAAGCCGTGGAAACAGAAGGGGACCGGGCGGGCCCGCCAGGGCAGCACCCGGGCGCCCCAGTGGCGCCACGGTGGCGTGGTCTTCGGCCCGCACCCGCGCAGCTACGAGCAGAAGATGCCGCGCAAGCAGCGGCGGCTCGCGTTGCGCGCCGCGCTTTCCGTGAAGTCGCAGGACGGCGCCGTCCGCGTCGTCGAGGAGATCGCGCTGGATGCGCCCAAGACGCGGGTGGTGGCCGAGCTCTTCGAGCAGCTGGGTGCCGGCGCCCGCGTCCTGTTCGTCATCCCGGAGCACGACCTGATGCTGGAGAAATCCACCCGGAACCTGGCCGGCATCAAGACCATCCTGGGCACCAATCTCAACCCGAGCGACGTGCTGACGGCCGATACCGTGGTCTTCACCCGATCGGCGCTGACCCAGGTGGAGGAGTGGCTGACATGAAAGAAGCCGTGCAAGTGGTGCAACGCCCCTTGATCAGTGAGAAGAGCTACGCCGCGATGGCGACCGGCAAGTACCTGTTTCGGGTGCACCCAAAGGCGACCAAGACCGAGATCGCGCTGGCCATCGCCGACGCCTTCAAGGTAGAGGTCGTCAGCGTGAACACGATGCACGTGCGCGGCAAGGAGCGCCGGCGGGGCCGCACCCATGGCTTTCAGCCGAACTGGAAGAAAGCCGTCGTGACGCTCGCGGAAGGACAGAAGATCGAAAGCATGTTCCAGGGCGTCTGATGCCACTCAGGAAGTACCGTCCCACCTCGCCCGGCCGCCGCTTCATGTCGGTCAGCGCGTTCGAGGACCTTACGCGCGGTAAGAAGGCGGAGAAGCGGCTGCTCGTCTCGATGAAGACGGACGCCGGCCGCAACGCGCAGGGAAAGATCACCGTCCGCCATCAGGGTGGGGGCCACCGCAAGCTCTATCGCATCATCGACTTCAAGCGCAACAAGCTGAATATCCCGGCAACTGTCAGCGCCGTGGAGTACGACCCGAATCGCAGCGCCCGGATCGCGCTGCTGACCTACGCCGACGGCGAGAAGCGCTACATCCTGGCCCCGGTCGGCCTGACGGTTGGCGATCGGGTCTCGAGCGGGCCCGAAGCCGACATCAAACCCGGCAACGCGCTCCCGCTGGCCAACATTCCGGTCGGCAGCACGGTCCACAACATCGAGCTCAAGCCCGGACGCGGCGGCCAGGTGGTTCGCTCGGCCGGGATGTCGGCACAGTTACTGGCTCGCGAGGGCGACTACGCGCAGATCCGGATGCCATCGGGCGAGGTCCGGCGGGTCGCAGTCATCTGCTACGCGACCGTGGGGCAGATCGGCAATGTCGAGCACGAGAACGAGAACGTCGGCAAGGCCGGTAAGAGCCGCTGGCGGGGCAAGCGTCCCGCGGTACGCGGCATGTCGATGAACCCATTCGACCATCCGCATGGTGGTGGGGAAGGCCGATCCGGCGCCGGCGGCCATCCGCAGACGCCCTGGGGCAAGCCGACCCTCGGCTACCGGACGCGGCGCAACAAGAAAACCAGGAACATGATCGTTCGACGCCGGCCACCCAAGCGGAAGAGTAAGGGCTAACACATGTCACGTTCAACGAAAAAAGGACCGTTCGTTCATCCGTCGCTGATGAAAAAAGTGGCGGCGATGAATCAGCAGAAAGAGAAGAAAGTGATCAAGACCTGGTCGCGGGACTCGAGCGTCTTCCCCCAGATGGTGGGGCATACGCTCGCGATCTACGACGGGAAGAAGCACGTGCCGATCTTCATCACCGAGAACATGGTCGGGCACCTGTTGGGTGAGTTCGCGCCCACGAGACGCTTCCGTGCCCACGGACATCACACGGAGAAATCCACCACCCTCAAATAGCCATGGAAGTGCAAGCAAAGGCCAAGTGGGTCAGGACATCACCCCGGAAAGTGCGACTGGTCGCGCAGACGCTGCGCAACCTGCCGGTCAGCGAAGCGCTGGTCGCGTGCTCGTTCATGCCGAAGTCGGCGGCACGCGATGTCGCCAAGGTGATCCGCTCGGCGCAGGCCAATGCCGAGAACAATTTCAACCTGGTCCGGGATGACCTGGTGATCAAGGAGATCCGGGTGGAGCCCGGGCCGATGCTGAAGCGCGGCCAGCCGCGCGCCATGGGACGGCTGTTCAGCATCTTCAAGCGGACCAGCCACATCACCGCCGTGGTCGAAGACCGACCCGGGGTGGTGCGGCGCCGCACCGCGGCCCTGCCACGCGCGCCCCAGCCCACCGTGCGGCCTGCGCCGACGCCGGCGGCGGCCGCCGCCGCCCGCGCCGCTGCCGCCAGCCAGCCGGCCACCACCGAGTCCGACGAGGTCGAGGCGCCCGCGCGCCCCGCCAAGGCGAAGGCGACGACCGCGAAGGCTGAGGCGGGGCCGGCCGGGGCCGACGTCAAGAAGGCCGACGCCAAGAAGGGTGAGGCCAGGAAGGGCGAGGTTAAGAAGACCGAGAGCAAGAAGAAGGGCGAGCCAAAGAAGGACACCAAGGAGAAGAAATCAAAGTAGATGGGTCATAAAGTTCACCCGAACGGGTTCCGACTCGGCGTCTACCGCAACTGGGAGGCCAAGTGGTTCGCTCCGGACAAGGAGTTCAAGCCCTTGCTTCTGGAAGACGTCCGCCTGCGGCGGATGCTGATGACCCGCCTGAAAAATGCCGGCGTGGCACGCATCGAGACCGAGCGCTCCTCATCAGCGCTGACCATCACGCTTCACACCGCGAAGCCGGGCATCGTCATCGGCAAAGGCGGGACCAGCGTCGATCAGCTTCGCGACGAGCTGGAGAAGATCACCGGGAAGCGGGTTCGGGTGACGATCCAGGAGATCAAGAAGCCGGAGCTCAGCGCGCAGCTGGTGGCGGAGAACGTCGCCGCCCAGCTGGAGAAACGGATCGCCTTTCGGCGGGCCATCAAGCAGTCGTTGATGAAGACCATGCGGGCCGGGGCCCAGGGCGTGAAGATCCGGGTCAAGGGCCGCCTCGGCGGTTCCGAGATGGCCCGGGTCGAATGGAACCGCGAGGGGCGGGTGCCGCTCCACACGCTCAAGGCCGACATCGATTTCGGCCAGACCGAGGCGAGGACCACGTTTGGCCGGATCGGCGTTTCCGCCTGGGTCTATACCGGTAACTTCCCGACCGAGGCGCCGCCGAAGCCGCAGGCCGCGGTTGAGGAGCCGGTGGAGAGCGGCGTGCCGGTGGGCGCCGCCCTCGGCGCGGCGCCCACGCCGCTGGCCGAGCTGGTCCAGCAAACGGTCGCCGCGCCTGCCGCGCCCGAGCCTGTGGCGCCTCCGGTCACCGCGGGCCCCGCGACCGAGGCCCCGGCCGCCAAGCCGAAGCGCACCCGCACCCCGAAGGCGACCACCACGGCCGACGGTGGCGAGAAACCCAAGCGCACCACCCGCGCGAAGACCACGACTGCCGGAGAGAAGACCACCGTACCGAAAACACCGCGCGCCCGCGCGCCAAAGAAGAAGGAATAGGGATGCTGCTTCCAGCCCGCGTCAAGTATCGAAAGGTCCACCGGGGCCGCCGTACCGGGGTGGCCACCCAGGGCAACGACCTGGCCTTTGGCGAGTTCGGCCTGCAGGCCTCCGAAGCCGCCTGGATGTCGAACCGGCAGATCGAAGCCGCCCGCCGCGTCATGACACGGTTTGTCCGCCGCGGCGGCCAGGTGTTCATCCGGGTCTTTCCTGATAAGTCGGTCACGAAGAAGCCGGCCGAAACCCGGATGGGCAGTGGCAAGGGCGCGCCCGAGGGCTGGGTCGCGGTCATCAAGCCGGGCCGCGTCCTCTTCGAGATGGGCGGTGTCACGCCGGAGATGGCCAAACGTGCTTTCCAGCTGGCGGCCTACAAGCTGCCCATGAAGACGCGCACGCTCGGCATCAAGTCCGGGGTGAAGGCCGCGGCCGATATCAAGATCAAGGGCCCGGCCGAGGTGAAGCCGGGTGAAGGCCTGGAAGGTCTTGCCCCCGGCGCGGCCGCCCCGGTGGGCCCTGTCGGCCCCGCTGCCCCGGCTCCCCGGGGAGGGAAGGCGGCGCCAGGCGCCGCGCCCACGATGAAAGCCGCGCCGGGTGCCGCCCCCAAGGCGCCGTCCGCTCCGAAAGCAGCGGCAGCTCCGGCGAAGCCGGCGAAGGGTGGTGGGAAGAAATGAAGATGAAGGATCTCCAGGGCCTTTCCATGCCCGACCTGCAGAAGAAGCTGAAGGATTCCCGTCAGGAGCTGTTCAACCTGCGCTTCCAGATGGCAACCGGCCAGCTGCAGAACCATCGCCAGATCCGGCACGTGCGCCACGACCTGGCCCAGATTCTGACCGAGATCCATCTCAAGGAATTCAATGCCCAGCCGGTCGCGGCCTCCGTGGAACCGCAGACCAGGGCCCGGCGGGGGCGCCGGCCCGCGAGTGAGGAGAGCTGATGGCTGACGAGCAAACCGTGAGCGACCGAGCCATGCGCAAGACCCGCACCGGAACGGTCATCGGCGACAAGATGGACAAGACCGTGGTGGTGCGGGTGCAGACGCTCAAGGAGCATCCCCGCTACAAGAAACACATCAAGCAGTCGACGAGGTTCAAAGCCCACGACGAGCAGAACCAGTGCAAGGTTGGCGATCGCGTCCGGATCATGGAGACCCGGCCGCTGTCCCACGACAAGCGCTGGCGGGTCGTCGCCATTGTGGAGAAGGCGAAATAGCCGTCGTTATGGTCCAGCAAGAGTCGCGGTTGAAGGTGGCGGACAACACGGGAGCGCGCGAAATCCTGTGTATCCGGGTCATGGGCGGGCATTACCGCAAGTACGCCTCCATCGGCGACGTCATCACCGCGGCCGTCACCATCGCGACGCCCGGCGGCCAGGTGAAGAAGAGCGAAGTCGTCAAGGCCGTGGTGGTCCGCACGTCCCGGGAGTTCCGCCGGCTGGACGGCTCGACCATCCGCTTCGACGAGAACGCCGCCGTCATCCTCGGCCCACAGAACAACCCACGGGGCACCCGCATCTTCGGCCCGGTGGCGCGCGAGCTTCGCGACAAGAACTTCATGAAGATCGTGTCCCTCGCCCCGGAGGTGTTGTAGAGGTCATGAGCCGTTTGCATCTCGACATTCATAAAGACGACACGGTGCAGGTCATGTCCGGTAAGGACCGTGGCAAGCGGGGCGTCGTCGTCCGCACGGTGCCGGATCAGGCGAAGATCGTGGTCAAGGGCGTCAACCTGCTGAAGCGCCACCAGAAGGCCAACCAGCAGAAGGGCGGCACCAAGGTGATCCAGGGCGGCATCGTCGACTTCGAGTCGCCGCTTGACTACTCGAACGTGATGCTCGTCTGCAACAAGTGCGACAAGCCGACCCGCATCCGCAAGACGGTCCTGCCCACCGGGGAGAAGGCGATCGTCTGCGTCAAGTGCGGGGAAATCTACGAACGGGTAAGGAACAAGGTATGAGCGTCGCCGCCAGCCCGCCGCGGGTCGAGCTTCGTCTGAAGCAGCGCTACCAGGACAAGATCGTCCCGGCGTTGATCCAGCGGTTTGCGTATACGAACGCCATGCAGGTGCCGCGACTGGTCAAGGTGGTGGCGAACATCGGCGTGGGAGAGTCGATTCAGAATCCGAAGGCGCTGGACGCCGCGGTCGCCGACCTCAAGAAGATCACCGGGCAGCAGCCGGTGGTGCTGAAGTCGCGCAAGGCGATCGCGAACTTCAAGCTGCGCGCCGGCCTGCCGATCGGCGTGAAGGTCACGCTGCGCGGCGCCCGGATGTACCAGTTCGTCGACAAGCTGCTCTCGGTCGGGCTGCCCCGCATCCGTGACTTCCGCGGCATCTCACCGACCGGCTTCGACGGCAAGGGCAACTACACGCTGGGGCTGCGCGAGCAGCTGATCTTTCCCGAGGTGGAGTACGACAAGATCGACAAATTGCGGGGTCTCGAGGTCACCTTCGTCACCACCGCGCGCACCGACGACGAGGCGCGCGCGCTGCTGGCGGAGCTCGGGTTCCCGTTCAGGAAGTGAGGGTGACACACAAGAGTGGCTAAGAAATCGACTGTCAACCGTGGACTGCGCAAGCACAAGCATGCCGTCTCGCAACATAACCGCTGCAACCTCTGCGGTCGCCCGCGGGCGTACATGCGCAAGTTCGGGATCTGCCGTATCTGCTTCCGGACCCTGTCCTCGCAGGGGCAGGTGCCGGGCGTGAAGAAGGCGTCGTGGTGAGGAGGGAAGATGTCCACCGATAGCATCGCCGACATGCTCACGAGGATCCGCAACGCGAACAGTGCCGGGCACCCGCGGGTTGCCCTTCCGGCGTCGCGTGTCAGTGTGGAGATCGCGCGCGTCCTCAAGGACGAGGGCTACATCGCGTCATATGATGTCGCCGCTGGTGAGCAGGGGCAGAAGCTCGACATCACGTTCAAGCCGAAGACGCCCCGCGGCAAGTCGCTCGCCGGGCTTCGGCGGATCAGCAAGCCGGGCCTGCGGGTCTATGCCCGTAAGACCGAGATTCCACGGGTGCTCGGCGGGCTGGGGATCGTCATCCTGTCGACCTCGCACGGCGTGATGTCCGGTCAGCAAGCAACCAGGGCCGGCCTCGGCGGCGAGGTCGTGTGCTACGTTTGGTGACCCATGAGTAGGATTGGCAAGCTTCCGGTCAAGATCCCCAGCGGCGTGACGGTCACCGTTTCCGACCATACCGTCGTGGTGACGAGCGGCAAATCCGAGCTCAGCCGCAACTTGAATCCGCAGATGCGCGTCTCCGTCAAGGACGGCGCCGTCGTTGTGGAGCGGCCGAGTGAGTCGAAGCTGCATCGGTCCCTGCATGGGCTGACCCGAACGCTGGTGTGGAACATGATCGAAGGCGTCAGCAAGGGCTACGAAAAGCAGCTCGAGCTGGTTGGCGTCGGCTATCGGGCGAGCCGGCAGGGCGAGGCGCTGGTGCTGAACGTCGGCTACTCGCACCCCGTGCGCTACCCGGTGCCGAAAGGCATCACGATCGACGTGCCGGAGCCGACCCGAATCAACATCAAGGGCGCCAGCAAAGAAGAGGTCGGCCAGGTGGCGGCCGAGGTTCGGAAGATCCGCCCGCCGGAGCCCTATAAGGGCAAGGGCATCCTGTACCGGGGCGAACGGATCCGTCGCAAGGCGGGCAAGACCGGGAAGACGGCCACGGGAGCGACCAAGTAATGAACAAGCCAAGCAATCGGCGGGCGACGCGGATCCGCCGGCACGTGCGCTTACGTACCAACCTGGAAGGTGGTCCCCAACGGCCGCGGCTCGCCATTTTCCGCAGCCTGCATCACGTCTACGCGCAGGTGATCGACGACGCCTCCGGGCGAACGCTGGCGGCGGCCTCGACCGCGGACGCCGATCTGCGCAAGGCGCTCAAGTCGCCATCGAGCGCGACCGGCGCGGCGGCGGTTGGGAAATCGATCGCCGAGCGCGCCCTGAAGTCGGGCATCGAAACCGTCGTCTTCGATCGGGGCGGTTTTCCTTATCACGGTCGCATCAAGGCGCTGGCCGAGGCGGCCCGCAGCGCCGGATTGAAGTTCTAAAGGGAGCCTATGAGTTACCAGTACGGCAGAGGCCAGTCGGAATTCACAGAGAAGGTCGTCCACCTGAACCGGGTTGCGAAGGTGGTCAAGGGCGGTCGCCGCTTTTCCTTCAGCGCGCTGGTCGTCGTCGGCGACCAGAACGGGCGCGTCGGCGCCGGGCTGGGGAAGGCGGGCGAGGTGCCCGAGGCCATCCGTAAGGCGGTCGAATCGGCGAAGAAGCATCTCATCACCGTGCCGATGGTGGGGACCACCATTCCCCACGAGATCCGCCTGAAGAAGGGGGCGGCGAAGGTGCTGTTGAAGCCGGCGGCACCGGGAACCGGCATCCGCTCGGGCGGTGCAATGCGTGCCGTCGTCGAGCTCTCCGGCGTGAAGGACATGATCACGAAATCGCTTGGCACGAACAACCCGGTCAATACCGTCCGGGCGACGATTGCCGCCCTGCAGGCGCTGCAGACCGCCGACAGCATTGCGCAGGCCCGCGGCAAGCCGGTCGAGGAGCTCGAGCGGCTCAGCCGGCGGGGAAAGAAACCGGAAGCGGAGGCCGCACCGGTTGCGCCGCCCGCGACTCCGGTCGAGGAGCCAGTCGGCTGACGATGGCGCGCCTGAAGATCACCTACGTGCGAAGCGTGATCGGGCAGAAGCCCGACCAGGAGCTCACTGTGCAGGCGCTCGGCTTCCGCCGGCTGAATCAAACCGTCGAACACGAGGACAGTCCCCAGCTTCGCGGCATGGTCCACAAGGTCCGTCACCTGGTCAAGGTCGAGGAGATCGCATGAAGCTTCACGAGATCCAGCCGGCGCCGGGTTCCCACCACGCCCGCAAGCGGGTCGGCCGCGGTCCTGGCTCTGGCCATGGCAAGACGTCAACGCGCGGCCAGAAGGGCCAGGGAGCGCGCACGTCGTTCAACCTCCCGAAGACGTTCGAGGGCGGCCAGACGCGGCTGACCATGCGCACCCCCAAGTTGCGTGGATTCCACAACAAGTGGCGAAAGCGTTTCGCGGTTCTCAACCTGACGCGGCTGAATCGCTTCGAGGACGGCGCCGAGGTCCGGCCGGAATCGCTGCTGGAGGCGGGCATCATCAAGGACGTAGGAGCCGGCATCAAGGTGCTGGGCACCGGCGATCTCAACCGACGGCTGACCATCCATGCGCACCGGTTCTCGGTGGAGGCGCGCCGAAAGATCGAGGCGGCCGGCGGAATCGCGACCGTGATCGAAGTCCCGCCGCCCATCCGGGAGAAGACCAAGCGGGCGAAGAACCAGCCGAAGCCGGCCCGGCCGGCGCCAGCCGACAAAGCCGAGGCCGCCGAGAAACCTGAGGCTGCCGAGAAGCCGGCCACCAAGGCCCAGGCGGCCGACTCCGTCGCCGAGGCGCCCGCCCGGGCAGCCAGGAAGGACAAGCAGAAGCCCGCGGGCGAGAAGGCTCAGCCGGCCGCCACGGCGTCGAGCCCGACCGATTCCCCGAAGCCACAAAAGGGTAAGAAGAAGGGCTAGGCCATGCTAGAAGCGATTGGCAACGCGCTGCGCATTCCCGAGCTGCGCCGCAAGATCCTGTTCACGCTAGGACTGTTCCTGGTGTTCCGGATCTTCGCGCATATCGCCGTGCCCGGCGCTGACAAGGCCGCCCTCGACAAGCTGTTCAACTCGAACGCGTTCCTCGGCCTGCTCGACCTCTTCTCCGGGGGCGGGCTGTCCACCTTCTCCATCATCGCCATGGGTGTCAACCCGTATATCAACGCCTCGATCATCATGCAGCTGATGACGGTCGTTTCCACCCGCATCAAGGAGCTGAGCAAGGAGGGGGAGTACGGCCGCCGCAAGATCACCCGCTGGACCCGCTGGCTGACCGTGGCCCTCGGCCTGCTCCAGGCGTGGGGTCTGACGCTCGTC
>VBEW01000020.1 GCA_005889225.1 Chloroflexota bacterium
TACTACGAGGTGGGCTGGGAGGGGACCTATGGCACCCCTGGCCAGATCCTGCTTCCCGCCTTTGCGCTCGGTTTCCCTTATGCCAGCATCGTGGCCCGCCTCACGCGAGCCAGCATGCTCGAGGTGCTGCGACAGGACTACATCCGTACCGCGAAGGCCAAGGGGCTGACCGACCGGATCGTCATCATCCGCCACGCCCTCCGCAACGCCCTGATCCCGGTGGTGACCATCCTCGGCCCGCTCACCATCGGCATCATCACCGGCAGCGTCGTGATCGAGAACATCTTCGGCATCCCCGGGCTGGGCAAGGAATTCGTCACCAGCATTCTCTCGCGCGACTACAACATCGTGATCGGTGTCTTTACCTTCTATGCGCTGGCGATCGGCCTGGCTAACCTGCTCGTCGACCTGCTCTACACCGTCATCGACCCGCGAATCCGCTACTAAGGAGCGACAATGGCTACGGTCCCTGGCGTCGCGACCCCCGAAGAGTACGTTGGCGACACGCTGGCGCGCGAGCAAACCAGCCTCTGGGCCGACGCCTGGCGACGCCTCAAGCGCAACCGGCTGGCATTGGGCAGCGCCGTCTTCCTGGTGCTGGTCCTGCTGGTGGCGATCATCTCCGTTTTCTGGACCCCCTATCCGATTTGGCGGCAGGGCGTGGCGCCAACCTACCAGACCCCTAACGCACAGTTCCCGCTCGGCGCAGATCAGGCCGGCCGCGACATCTTAAGCCGCCTCATGGTCGGCGCCCAGGTCTCGCTCGAGGTCGGGGTCGGCACCCAGATCATCGTCGCGGCCGTGGGCGTGACGATTGGCCTGATCGCTGGATACTTCCGGGGCTGGCTCGACCGCATCATCTCGACCTTGATCAATATCTTCTACGGCATCCCCGACCTGCTGGTCGCGCTGATCCTGGTGTTGATCCTGGGTCGGGGGCTGGACAAGATCATTTTCGCCATCGCCGTGACCCGCTGGATGGACATGGCGCGACTCGTGCGGGGCCAGACCTTTTCCCTGCGAGAGCGTGAGTTCGTCGAGGCGGCTCGGGCTTCCGGTACCCGTCCGAACAAGATCCTGTCCCGCCACATCCTGCCCAACGCATTGGGCCCGATCATCGTCCAGGCCACCTTCGCTGTTCCGCAGGCCATCCTCTTCGAGGCCTTCTTGAGCTTCCGCGGTCTCGGCGTCCAGCCGCCCACCCCATCATGGGGCGCGATGGCAGCCGATGGCTTCCATGCCATCCGCATCGCGCCGCATATCGTCCTCGTGCCGGCGATCGCGCTGTCCTTGACGCTGATGGCATTCAACTTCCTCGGTGACGGTCTGCGCGACGCCCTCGATCCGAGGCAGAAGCGGTGACCCCGGTCCTGCAGGTCAAGGACCTCCGGACCCAGTTCTTCACAGACGACGGCGTGGTCAAGGCGGTCGACGGTGTCAGCTTCGACCTGCACCCGGGGGAGACACTTGGCATCGTCGGCGAGTCGGGTTGTGGCAAGAGCGTGACCGCCCTGTCCATCCTGCGCCTGGTGCAGGAACCGGGCCGGATCACCGGCGGGCAGATCCTGTTCAAGGGCTCCGATGTCGTGAAAATGCACGACGACGACGTCCGCGAGCTCCGCGGGAAAGACATCGCCATGATCTTCCAGGATCCCCTCAGCAGCCTGAACCCGGTGCTGAAAGTCGGCTACCAGATCGAGGAAGCCATGCAGGCGCACACCAAGATTTCAGGCAAGGTAGCGCTCAGCCGCGCCGTTCAACTGCTCAAGCAGGTGCGGATTCCCGCCGCGGAGTCGAGGTTTGAAGACTATCCCCACCAGTTCAGTGGCGGCATGCGGCAGCGGGCGATGATCGCCATGGGCCTGGCCAACAAACCATCGATCCTGATCGCCGACGAGCCGACCACCGCCCTCGACGTCACCGTCCAGGCTCAGATCCTCGAGTTGCTTCGCGACCTCAATGAGGAGACGAAGACGGCGATCATCCTCATCACGCACAACATGGGCGTGGTCGCCGGATTGTGCAAGCGGGTGCTCGTCATGTACGCGGGTCGCATCGTCGAGCAGGGCCCGGTCGAGCAGATCTTCCACAACCCGCAACATCCGTATACCTGGTCACTCCTCCAGTCAATCCCTCGGCTGGACGCCGACCGCAAGGACCGGCTGCTGTCGATCGAGGGCCTGCCGCCGGACCTGATCAAGCCGCCACCCGGCTGCCGCTTCCACCCCCGCTGCCGGTTCCGGATCGAGCGCTGCTTTCGGGATGATCCATCGCTGATAGATGTCGGCCCAGACCAGGATGCTGCCTGCTGGGTCACGATGCGCCGCGCTCTGGCTAGCGATGGTGAAGCGCGTGCCTGACCGGGCGGCGCTGCTTCGAGCCGAGGAAGTCGTCAAGCATTTCCCCGCCGGCCTGGGCGCCAGTGTGAAAGCGGTCGAGCGGGTCAACTTTGAGATCTATCCCGGCGAGACCGTCGGCCTGGTCGGCGAGTCTGGGTGCGGGAAGTCGACGCTTGGCCGGCTGATTACCCAGTTGTTGCCGGTCACCTCCGGAAACATCTTCTTCGAGGGCGTCGATTTGACCAAGCTGAGTGGCGAGAATCTGCGCCAGAAGCGGCGGGAGCTGCAGATGATCTTCCAGGATCCTTATTCGTCGCTGAATCCACGCATGACGGTGGGCGACATCATCGCGGAGCCGCTGGAAAACTTTGGCCTGCTGCGCGGCAAGGCCAAGGACAAGCGCGTGCAGGAACTCCTGAGAATCGTCGGTCTCAACCCCTACTTCAACAACCGCTATCCGCATGAGTTCAGCGGCGGCCAGCGGCAGCGTATTGGCATCGCCCGGGCCCTCGCCCTTCGGCCGAAGCTGATCGTGGCCGACGAGCCGATTTCCGCCCTCGACGTCTCCATCCAGGCCCAGATCATCAACCTGATGGAAGACTTGCAGAAGGAATTCCAGCTCACCTACCTCTTCATCGCCCATGACCTCTCGGTGGTGCGGCACATAAGCGACCGGGTGATGGTGATGTACCTCGGCAAGATTGTGGAGGTCGCCGACAGTGCCGAGATCTATCGGAATCCGCGTCACCCCTACACCAAGGCGCTGCTCTCATCGATTCCCATCCCGGACCCGGACATTCAGTCCACCCGACGGATCGTCCACCTCAGCGGAGAGATCCCCTCGCCCGTCAACCCTCCATCGGGCTGCCGGTTTCATCCGCGCTGCCCCATCGCCCAGGTGCCCACGCCCTGTGCCGACCTGGAGCCCCCCCTGGAGGAGAAGGCGCGCGACCATCGCGCCGCTTGCCACTTCTCGGAAAAGGTGCCGGTTGCGGTATGAGAAACAGGCCGGCGGTGTTTCTGGGAGCCGGCGTCGTTGGTGTGGCAGCCTTGCTGCTCGGGCAAGCCTGGGACTTCTACCTGCATGCCGTCGACCCCACCCTGGCGCACCGGGAGGGACTGTTTACCGTCACAAACCCCGGCCATGTGCTGCTCGGGGTCGGCCTCATCCTGGTGGTCGTCGGCGTGCTCGGCGCGGCCTATTCGCACCTGCCGATCGGGTCATGGTGGCGTCGCGGTTTCCTGGCCGGCTTTCTGGTACTCACCGCTGTGTCGGGCGTGACGGCGGGTTGGGCGGCGTCCATCGAATTGTCGGCCCGCCAGCGACTGATCGCAGCTGACCAGCACGCGGTGGCGGCGACCCATCAGGCGCCGGTAACCAGCGGCGCACACGCCGGGTCGACGCCCATTTCAGTGACCGCCGCCCAGCTGGAGGCCGCCGCCCGCTTGTTCGAACAGACCAAGGCAGCTGCCCAGAAATATCGGGACCTTCGAACCGCCATCGCCGCGGGCTACCAACCAATGGAGCCACCCGGCCTGGAGATCGATCATTACGTGAACCGCGCCTACTTTACCGACGCGGACATCCTGAACCCGCAGCGCATCCAGTCGCTCATCTACTACAACAGTTCCAAAGGGCCGGTGCTGATCGGCGCCATGTACATCATGCCGCGATGGGGAATACCAGGCCCGGAAATCGGCGGTGCCCTGACCAGCTGGCATCATCATGATGATCTCTGCTACGACAAGAAGACGAACATGGTGGTCGCCTTTGCCGGCCTCTCGCTCGATGATCGCGCGGGGTGGAGCCGGTCCTGCCCCCCGGGCACGAGTAAGCAGGACACGCCGGACATGCTGCATGTCTGGATGATCGACAATCCCAACGGGCCCTTCGACTCCGATATGGACCCGGCGGACGTGCCGGCGATCGTGGCCAGTTCCGCGCGGAACTAGACTCCCGGGAGCCCCGCCGGCGGCGCGATGGTTCCAGCAATCGGCATGGGCCGCCGCAGATCCTTCCAGCGCCGGGTGCTGGGCTGGTATGCGCTAAACGGACGCGCGCTGCCCTGGCGAAACACGCGAGACCCCTACGCCATCCTGGTTTCCGAGGTGCTGTCGCACCAGACTCAGATCGCTCGGGTGCTTCCGGTGTATGAGCGCCTCCTTAAGCGTTACCCATCGATTCAGGAGCTGGCGCAGGCGCCGCTGGCGGACGTGAAGGCGATCACCGATCCGCTGGGCTACAAGATCCGCGGCCAGTGGCTGCATGCTGCGGCGCTGCGCGTCGCCGACCGTGGTGGCGTCTTTCCGGAAACCATCGAGGAGCTTCGCCGGCTGCCGGGGGTGGGACGGTACACGGCGGGAGCGGTGATGAGCTTCGCCCACCATGCAGACGCGCCGGTGCTCGACACCAATGTGGCCCGCTTGCTACGACGCCACTTCGGCGTCGCGGTCTCGGCTCGAGCCCGCACCCGCCAGCTCTGGGATCTGTCAGCCGCCGTCATTCCGAAAGGGCAGGGCTACCTGATCAACCAGGCTCTGATGGACCTCGGCGCCCTCGTCTGCAAGGCGCGCGTCCCCCGATGCAGCGTCTGCCCGCTTTGGCGCAGCTGTGCCTTTTTTCGGCGGAAGAATCAGGCAGGGGCCAGGAAGACCCCTGCCTGACTGAACGACTCGGTTTTAGCTCGTCATCCGCATGATGCCGAAGACAGCACCCTGCGGATCGCCCAGGATTGCGAAGCGCCCGCCCGGAAAGTCCTGCGGCGCCATGTTGACCTTACCGCCAAGCTCGCTTGCCTTCTTTGCCGTGGCATCGACGTCGGTGACCCCGAAGTAGACCATCCAGAACGACGGGACGCTGGACGGCATATCTTTGCCCATCTCCATGCCGCCGCCGATGCTCTCGCCACCAAGCTGCCATTCGGTGTACGGAGGCTGCCCTTCGCCCATCGGGCTCGTTTTGTCGCCCCAGCCGAAGACCTTCTTGTAAAAGGGCTTCGTTTTCTCGACGCCGCGGCCATTCAGCTCGGCCCAGGCGAAGCTATTCGGTTGATTCGTCACATCAAAGCCCTTCATCTTCGCAGGTTGCCAGACCGAGATGAACGCCCCGATCGGGTCCTGGAAGACCGCCATCGAGCCCTGCCCCAGAACGTCCATCGGCTCAAGGGCGACCGTCCCGCCGGCATCGCGCACTTTTTTCGCGGTCGCAGCGGCGTCGTCGGTCGCTATGTAAACCGACCAGGCGGCGGGCTGGCCCGGATTCTGGACCGGCCCTAGCGCGGTCACCTGCTTGCCGCCGAGCTTGAAAATCACGTAACCGCCCGCATCGGGGCCCTGGTCCTCCGGCTGCCAGCCGAACAACTTGCTATAGAAAGTCTTTCCGGCGGCGGCATCGGTCGTCGATAGATCCGCCCAGGCTGGTTTCCCGGGTGCGGATACAGCGGTTTCTGGCATGTGCATTCCTCCTCCTGCCATCGTGGGCAGAAGTCGATATTAGTCGCCGCTGCACAGAACTTTCAACCCGCGAATACGACGTGATGATCGGCGCCAAGGGTTGGCGCGTTGCCCACGGCGTTGCGTTCGAGTCGGGCGGATTCGACGGATGGAAGCCGCGTGGGGGCCGTCAGCGGGTTGGTCTTCTCCTGGAGGTGCCCGCCGGTTTGGCGCTGGGTTTCTTGGCTTTCGCTCTGGCTCTGGCGGCCGGCTTTGACGGCCGGCTTCCCCGCTCATCCCACGGCGGCACCTTCTCGCCGACCGCCCAAAGGAAGTAGTAGCTCCCGTGGTCGCCGAGGTAGCGGAAGCGCTTCCGCAGCGCGGCGGTTGCCTCGGAGGCCGGGCCGAGCGACCGGAGGTAGGCGCGGAACCGGTCCGGCGTCTTTCCGATCGCCACCACTTCCTTTGCGTTGAGCACCGTGGCCTCGATCTTCGGCACGTTGCGGATCACCCGGCTATCGCCGGCAAGCCGGTCGATATCTCTCGCACTCATCCGCGCCACCCGTTCCGGCTGGAAATCCAGAAATGCTTCGCGGATCGAGGGCCACTTGGCTTCGACCACCCGCCAGTTCAACCCCGAAGAAAACACGACTCGCGTCATCGATTCCAGATACCCGGAGAGCTCGCGCGGCGGTTTTGGTTGCTTGTGATGGTCCACGGCCTCCTTCCTCCTTGAGTGAATCGAACCCTACGCCGACAACTCGCCACTTTGCTCGTGCGCCAGGGTCGCCTCGGCGTCGGCGCGCGAGATGACACCCACCAACCGGCCTTCCAGCGTGGTCACCAGGCTGTTGGTCTGAATGTTGTTGTCGCGCATCGACTTCAGCAGTTCCTGGAGCGTCACGCTGGGGCGAAACGTCTTCGGCCCGCGCCGCATCATCGCCTCGGCTGTCGCCTGCGGATTACCGTCGAGCTCCGACTTGCGCAACAAGCCCAGTACCACACGCTCGGAATTGACGACCACGCAGGTCTCAGAACCGGCCGCACGGACTCGAGCACGGACCGTGTCGATGCGCTCGGTCAGGCCGCAGGTCGGCACCTCGGCGTCAGCGACGTCGCCGATCCAGATCTCGTCGACCGCCTGGCCTTCACGCGGCTCATTTTCGTCGTACCAGGCCTGCTTGCCGGGGACGTAGTCGATCACGCGTTTGAATCCGAGGGTCTCGAGCCGCCACGCGGCCCGCGGCGACAAGTCTCAACCGAAGTCGTTGCAGTAGACGAGAACTGGCCGCGTTCGGTCCAGCTGGCCGACCGTCTTTCCATCCAGCTGTTTCAGTGGGATGTTCATCGCCCCGGGCATGTGGTCGTGCGCGAACTCATCCTGGCCGAGGACGTCGACCAGCTGGGCTCCCTCCTTCAGCAGACGCTTGACTTCCGCCGCTGAGAAAACCTGGGACGGCATCTTCCTAATGTACTCAGCGAGCCCAGACGCCCACCGGCGTAAACCGCAGAGGGACGTCCACCATGATCAGTTCGCTCGCGGCCTCAGCCCGAACTGGCAGCTCCACTTGGTCAAAGATCTTGGCGGCGTCCCCCGTCGACAGGCGCTCGCCGCCCACGCCGACCGCGCCCTCGATCAGATAGAGATAGCCCGCCCGATTCAATCCGAATCGGTGCATGACTTCCGTGCCGGCACTCAAGGCCGCGACGAAGACAGCGGCGTCCTGGTGGACCGTGATCGCGTCGCCGCCCGCAGCCCCAACGACTTGCAGAAGCGTGTTCGTCCGCTGCGCCTTTAAGAACTGCCGCTGCTGGACCGAAGGGGTCAGGTCTGCGGTGTCGGGGAGGATCCAGAGCTGAAGAAATTCCATCGGCTCGGTCTTCGACGCGTTCTGTTCTGAATGCAGCGCGCCGGATCCCAGGGTCATCAACTGAACTCCGCCCGGCTGGAGGACGCCGTCGTTGCTCAGGTTGTCGGCGTGCCGGAAGACGCCCTTCCAGACATAGGTAATCCCCTCGACGTCGGCGTGCGGGTGCATGGGCCAGATCGCTCCCGGTGCCAGGCGGTCATGATTGAACACCCGGAGCGGGCCCACGCCCATCTGCTCTGGATCCCGGTAACGATCGAAGGAGAAATGCCAGCGGGCCTGGAACCAGCCGCCGTCCTCGCGATGAATCTCTCGGTCGCGCCGCACCTGTAACATCGGGCGCCTCCCAGCCTACCGGGTGGGCGCATCATTATTCTGGGCGGGCGAGGTTGACAGGAGGTTCACATGAGTCAGGTCAATGTGATCGTCATTCACGTCAGGGCGGAACAGGCGAAGGAATACGAGGCGCTCTTCGAGCAGCGACAGTTGCCACGCTGGCGTGATTACCACGCGCGCGGTAAGTTCCTGAGCGCGCGCTTCTTCCGATCGCAGTTCGGCAGTGACGAACGGCGCAAAGTCGCCAAATATGTCATCGTCGTCGAGGTTCCCAGCATGGCCGAGCACTCGGAGCACGATGCGGATCCAGCGTTCCAGGAATTCGACCGGCTCGCCGACGCCTTCCAGCCAGAGGGCCCCCTCGTCTTCGGCGGCGACCTGATTCACTCGGTTGGCTAGGCAGAGCGCGCGACGCTGGCAACAAGCGCTCGCCTCGTGGGCGATCCCTGAGCCCATCCTTGTCCAGGCTCCGGAGGATCCGTGGGCGCTTCCCGTGGCACTCTTTGAACCCGGGCAGTCCGAGCTGACGCCGTCGCACCATCGCGCCCTCGAGGCCGTGGCGTCCGGCGGCCAGGTGCTCGACGTGGGCGCGGGCCGCTGCGCGATGTCGTTGCCGCTCCGGCCACCTGCCGATCGGATCATCGCCGTGGACAGCCAGCCGGCCATGCTCGAGAACAGTCCCGCCGATGTCACGGTGGTGGGGCCCTGGCCGGAGGCGGCGGCTGAGGCGGGAGCCGCCGATGTCGTCGTCTGCGGTCACGTGCTGTACAACGTCCCTGACCTGGGGCCGTTCATCGAAGCGCTCCAGCATGCGGCGCACCGTCGGGTGGTGATCGAGATCACGCGGTCGCATCCGCGCAACCGGCCGTTGGAACGAGCGCTCTGGAAACACTTTTGGGATCTCGAGCGGCCGACCGGGCCCACCTGGGAGGATGCCCGCAGCGTCATCCGGGAATCCGGGATTGACCCGAGGGTGGAGCTCTGGAAATCGGAGCAGCGGGCCGGATTCACCAGCCTCGATGAGCTGGTCGCCTGGATGCGGCGAACGATATGTCTCGACAGCTCCCGGGATGATGAGGTTCGGTCGATCGTCCTCGAGCACGCGGTCGAGCGCGACGGGCGTTGGCGATTATCAGCTGAGCCGCGTGAGCTCGTTACGCTCTGGTGGGACGTCCCATGAATCCCTGTTGAGCGTTCTGTTATTTTTTGGGATCGATCATTTGCTTCAGCGATGGGCGCAAGGAGGAGGCATATGGACTGGAAGCTTGAACTGGTTGCGATCCCCGTCTCGGACGTGGACCGCGCAAAGGCCTTCTATACCGAGAAGGCGGGGTTCCACGCGGACCACGACCAGAAAGTCAGCGATGAGATTCGCTTCGTGCAGCTGACCCCACCCGGGTCGGCGTGCTCGATCGCTCTCGGCAAGGGACTCGTCGACGCCAAGCCTGGGTCCGTGCAGGGCATGCAGATGGTCGTCTCGGACATCAACGCCGCCCGCGCGGAGTTGGTCGAGCGGGGGGTCGATGCCAGCGAAATCCAGCACTTTCCCTGGGGATCATTCGTCTTCTTCAGCGATCCGGACGGCAACCGCTGGGCGGTGCAGCAGCTGCCAGCCTGGCAAGCTAGCTGAACCCCGGCAAGGAGTTGACACCGTACCCGGGAGGCTGCTATTCTACCCAGTAGCTAATTAGCTAATGGAGAAAATAAAGTGGCATCCGATCAATTGAGCGTCACCTTTGCCGCGCTGGCGGATCCGACCCGGCGCGCAATCCTGGCGCGGGTCGCGCAGGGTGAGGCAACCGTCCTCGAGCTCGCGGAGCCCTTCGAGCTGAAGCTGCCGACCATCTCGAAGCACCTCAAAGTGCTGCGCCGTGCCGGGCTGGTGTCGCAGGGGCGGCAGGCGCAATGGAGACCGTGCCGACTCGAGGCGGCTCCGCTGAAAGGCGTGGCCGATTGGGTGGAGCGTTATCGGGAGAACTGGGAGGAGCGTATCAGTCAACTCGACGACTACCTGCAACAGCTAAAAAGCAAGGAGGAACGAAATGACCGTAAAGAGTAAGCCGGTCGTCACCGTGAGCACGCCGTCGGACCGTGAGCTCGTCATCACCGCCCTAGTCGATGCGCCGCGCCGTCTCGTCTGGGAGGCGAGCACCAAGCCCGAGCACGTCAAGCGCTGGTGGGGCCCCAGGCGTTTTACGATGACCGTCTGCGAGATCGACCTGCGCCCAGGTGGCGCCTGGCGCTACGCCCTGCGGGACAATGAAACCGGCCGCGAAGACGCGTGGTCGGGCGTCTACCGCGAGATCGCGGCACCGGAGCGCGCCGTCTACACCGAGGGCTGGGAAGCCATGCCAGGGCATGACTACCTGGTGACCGCGACCTACGTCGAGAAGGACGGCAAGACGACCATCACGAGCAGGTTGCAATACAAATCGATCGAAGATCGCGACGGGCACCTCCAGTCGGGAATGGAGTCAGGCATGCGGGAGACCTACGACCGTCTCGGCGAGCACCTCGCGACGCTCGCGTAACCCGATGGGAATGGTGAAAATCGGATCTGTCGTTATCAACTGCAACGACTTCGAGAGGACCGCCGCATTCTGGCAGGAAGTCCTTCACTACGTTCCCCGAAGACCTGCCGATGACGGCTGGGTGGTGCTGCGGGATCCCGCCGGCAATGGTCCGAACCTTTCAGTGCAGCAAACGGACGAGCTCAAGTTCGGCAAGAATCGGATGCACCTAGACCTCTACGCCGCCGATCAGAAGGCCGAGGTCGAGCGGTTGCTCGAGATTGGGGCAACTGTTCATCGCTCTCCGGAGGAAGGTGAGGACTTCGTGATCCTCGCCGACCCCGAGGGCAAGCTCTTTTGCGTCGTCGGTCTCGACAGGAGTAAGTACTGGCGTGAAAACGTGGAAGAGCGGACAGTTCCTGATTAGCCGGTAATCTCACGCTCTTCAGTCAGGAAGAGGGCCGTGCGCGTTTTGTCGACGAAATTGTCCTCGTCTGCGTTTGACGCGTTCCACTCAGGAGAATGCTGGGCAGCCCTCAGCGCGGTGAGGTCATCGAACCAGAGTTCGGCCATTCCATCAAAGGCTGGGGGCCGCATTCCCTCCGGATGCCGAATCGGATGGCTCTGGACGAGCCGGCGGAGCCCGGGGATGCGCCGCCCGATGGGTCCGTGTACATCGTGCCAGTAGCGCGAGAACTCATCGACCGACATGCCCGGCCGGCGGGTAATGCAGTAAACGAGCTTGATCACGACCGGAGTTTAAGCTCACATCGTGGGACGTCGGGTCAGATCCATGCGTGTTCCATCGTGGGTCCCATTCTTCAACTATGTCGCCAAGCCCCTGCTGGCCGCCGGCGTCCCGATGGGTCCGGATGTGCTCCTTACGATTCGCGGCCGCAAGAGCGGCCTGCCTCGCACCACGCCGGTGACGATCGCCGAGAACTCCGGCCGGCGTGGTGTGATCAGCCCCTTCGGCGAGGTCAACTGGGTCCGCAACCTGCGGGCTGCCGGCCGCGCAACCATCAGCGTTGGACGGCAGAAAGAAGAGGTGACCGCCGTCGAGCTGGGACCTACCGAGGCAGCCGAGTTCATTCGCGACGTCCTTGGTCCTCACGCACGGCGAAGCAGGCTGGGCTCCTGGTTCGTACGAACTATCGACAAGATCGACGTCGACAATCCGGTTGAGGCGGCCGTGGGCCGACCGGTTTTCGAGCTCCACCCTGCGCCAGGAATATTGGACGCCAACGAGTAGCCGGTAACGCGCCGCTAGGCTCAGGACGTCGTCGCTGGCCCTGGCCCCGCCCCTATCGTCGTCAGCTCCAGGTCGGGCTGCGAGAACAGAGCCGTACGTAAGTCCCGGAGGGCCTTGACCGCGTCACCGCTGAAGGCCGGCCCGTGCATACACGCAAGGACGCCCGGGCGCAAGGCTTCCAACCGATCAAATACCCGCGCGGTGTGCTGGCTGACCGGAATATACGTGGGCAACTGCTTGTGAGACGCCATGGTGCGTTCCACCATGTCGCCACTCGTCATGGAGGTCTTCTCGCCGAGCTGGGTGAACAGATCGCTCGCCATCAGCGTTCCGGTTGACTCCTCGAACGCCAGGATGGCGTCCCAGCAATGGGGGACCTGGGGCGTGATCATGAACCGTAGTTTGTGCCGCCCCAGATCGAGCACCTCGCCATCGCCCATGACCTTGGCCGGGCGGATCGCGTAGTCGTTGACGTTGACGATCACCCCCAGCTCGCTGTGGACGGCTTCGGCCTGCGGAGCGATCTGGAGAAATTCATTGAGGGCGCCGGACTCGTCCGCCTCCAGGTGCGACCAGGAAATGTACCGCAGCCGGGTAGGGTCGATCACCTGCCGAACGGCTTCAAGCGTCAGGGGAAAGAGCAGCCGCTGCCCGGTGTGAAACAGGAGGGGCTTCTCATCGGCGATCAGGAATTGGTTAAAGGTAATGTTGGCCTCCGGGATGAAGGTCGCGATCCGGAAGATTCCGTCAGCGATTTCGTGGACGTCGGCCATCTCTTGAGCCCTCCTACCGAGTTTGTGATCGTCGGTTCAGCCAGGTCACGAGCACCTCAGTGATCACTCGCGCGGCGGCCTGGGTCGAAAGCCCCGAGCGGGTGAGCGAGCGCCATCGATTATGCGCCACAAGCTGCGCTGCAAGATGTGCTGGCCCCATCACTTTGGGGCTGCCAGCCCAGCAGCCTCCATGTGAATTGAACGTCGCGGGTTAGCGCTTTGGCAACAGGTCTCGAGCCACCAGCGCTACGCCGGCGGCGGCCAGCAGGCCGAGGAAGACTCGCAGTTCATTGGGAAGGAACGCCGACTTGCCGGTGGTTACGCACAACTGATAGGGGATCCGATCGAGGACTGGCTCAAGGTAGAGGGCGCAGATAACGACCACACAAAGTAAGGTCACTCCGACGATCGTTACCGCGCGCTCCGGGCGGCGGGCATACGCCCACATCGCCAGCCATATCAGGCCGGCGCCCGTGACGATCGCTGGACCCCAGAGGAGAATGTCTCTGACGATCAGCCCGGAGATGACGATCCAGCTCAGTCCACCGACGACGATGCCAACCAGAGCGCCCCGGAATCCCGCTCCCCGCTCGATGGTAGAGGTCACCAGCTCGTATAAGGATCATCGCGCTTGGACCTTGCACCACGCGCGATCGGCGACAAACCCGCTCAGCTGGCT
The DNA here is from genome assembly GCA_005889225.1 of Chloroflexota bacterium. Taxonomy (GTDB): domain Bacteria; phylum Chloroflexota; class Dormibacteria; order CF-121; family CF-121; genus CF-13. The sequence goes on from VBEW01000020.1 coordinate 13,190, forward strand.
AACTTCCAGTGCTAGTCTGGGCTCGCCCATGAAGCCCTGGCCGTTTGGCGCTCTCCCACCCGATGGCCTCGAACCGCTTGGTGCGCACACGACGGCGTACTACGCTACGGGATACCCGTATTCAAACTCGGCCATCGTCAGCGGCAAGGATGCGGTCCTCGTGTTCGACGCCAACATCTTTCATTACGCAGCCGAGCTCAAGGCCGCACTCGACCGCGTTCGGGCCGGCCGTCCCGTGTACTTGGTCCTCTCGCATTCTCACGCTGACCACGCCGACGGGACCATGTTTTTCTCGCCACCCGCGCAGACATTGGCCAGCGACTTCACGCGACGGCGACTCGCCTGGTGGGTTGGGCAGGATCAGACCAGCCGCAACGCGGAATATGTCGACCACTATCCTGCGGCAACGAACTGGTACCGCAACTTCCGGATGGTGGTGCCGGAAAGCTCCATCACACACGCCGAGATGATCGACCTTGGCGCTGGAGTGCAAGTGCAGCTCTTTCCAGAGCCGGTATCGCACACACCGGGCGATGTCTGGGCGTTGGTTGAGCCGGACGGGGTCGGGCTCTGCGGCGATCTCTGGTTCAACGATTGTGAGCCCTACC
>VBEW01000079.1 GCA_005889225.1 Chloroflexota bacterium
ACCACTCCGCTCTGCGACGCGATGACGCTGACGGGAGTCCCGCCCAGCAGATGCAGCGTGATGAAGCCATCGGCAAGGATGAAGGTGCCCAGCATGATCAGCAGGGCGCCCGTCCGGCGGGCGTGGGCGAGCCACAGCGCCCCCACCAGCCAGAGGCTGATGGCGATGGCCGCCGCGAACGCCCCGTCTGCCGGCGTGGCAGTCCCAAAGTCTTTTCGAGCGACGTTGTCGGTGGTATGCAGGACGGCCAGAATCGCGCCCAGGAGGGCGACAAGGAGGAGGGGCAGCGTTTCGAGCTGCCTGAGGCGTCCCCCCGGGTGGCTCCAGGAGACGATGGCGCCCATCACCGCCAGGGCACAGGCTGGCAGTAGCGCGATCAGGACGGCGGCAACGGCAAGCCCCTCGTGCTTCGCGTAGGCATCGATTTCCCAGGGTGCGGCCACGAAGTGACCCGCGGCGAGCACGCCGAATTCAACGAAGGCGATCAGACCGGCAAGGAACACGGCGAGGCGGAAACTACGCCAGGCGAGGAACAGACTGACCAGCCAGATGAAGCCAACCACACCGCCCACCGCCACGTAGATGGTGTCGACGTTGGTGCTGCGAAGCTCATGAACGAGGTTGAAGCTGCCCAGCGCGACGGACAGCAGACCTGCCGCCAGTAACAGCATCCGCGCCGGCAGCACGAACGGGCCCCGCGCGACTCGAACCGCCGGACTCGCTCGCATTCGGCAACATCTTATTCGCTAGACTGGCAGCTTCAGTTGGGAACGCAACCGCGCCGGCGGCGCGCGTCCGCCGCGCTCGGCCCGCTGCGCGTCTGGCTGTCTGCCCGCGCCGCCGTGGCCGTGATCGCTGGAGTGGCCCTGCTGGTCGCGGGGCTGGCCGGGTTCCGCGTCTGGTCGACCATTCACGCGATTGCGCCGCGCGCCCAGCCTGCCGACCTGATCGCGCTGGTCCATGCCCAGACCGACGAGCCGGGCTCGCTTGGCTGGAAGATCAAGCACGACGAGCGGATCAACATCCTTCTGCTTGGATACGGAGGGCCAGGACACGATGGGGCCTATCTCACCGACTCCATCATGGTGCTCTCGATCCGCCCGGGAACGCGCCAGGCGACCATGGTCTCGCTACCACGGGATCTCTGGCTGAAGATTCCTGCCCTTCCCAACAACCGTTTCATGATGGGCAAGCTCAACAGCGCCTATGCGATCGGGACCGATCGCCGCAATTATCCGAACGTGCGCAGCGATTGGAAAACTGCAACCGGCGGCGGGGACCTGGCGGCGGCCACCATCTCGCAGATCATCGGACAGCGGGTCGACTACTGGATCGGCGTCGATTTCAAAGCCTTCCGTGACGTGGTTGATGCTCTCGGCGGAGTTCAAATCAACGTGCCGACCGTGCTTGACGACCGGCGCTACCCGCGGGGCGAGACCACGGGAATGATGCACATCCACTTCGATCCCGGTTGGCGGCAATTCGACGGCGAGCGGGCCCTCCAGTATGCCCGCTCCCGGGAGTCGACTTCCGATTTCGACCGCTCTCGACGCCAGCAGCTCATCATGCTGGCCGTCCGGCAGCGCGTCTTCTCACTGAATGCGATTCCTCGGCTACTCTCGCTACTCGGCGCTCTGCAGGACAACGTGCGCACCGACCTGCGGCCCGCTGAGATGCAGCAGCTGGCCGAGCTGGCCGGGCAGTTCAAGGAGGAGGACATCCGGCGGATTGCGATCGACACCTCGAATTTCTTGCGCAGCGGCTACAACAGCAGCGGCCAGTATGTCCTGCAACCGCTCGATCCAACCTACGACGCACTGCATCGTTACCTGGCGATGGCGCCGGTTGACCGGTCGGTGCTGGCGACCCAGGTACCGTTCCAGGTGCAGGATGGAAGCGGCCGCTACTGGTTGCCCTACGGAACTGGGACGCCGGCCAGCATCATGACGTCCATGCTCAAGGCGCAGGGATGGGACGCCCGCCTGGGAGCGGCCACCACGCAGCGGGTGGCGCAGACTCGCATCCTGGACGGCTCCGGTGGGAGTGCGGCCGCGACCGTGGCCTGGCTGCAGCGCTACTTCGGGGGAGTGGTGACGACGGTCGCGCCGCCGGCCACCGGTCCCAGCGTGACCGTCCTGCTCGGCTCCGATTTCACGCAGAGAACCTTTCCCGCGCCTGCCAAGAGGTAGGCCAACCCGGCCAAACGTCCGCTGATAGGATGCGTTCGAGATGAGTTTGGCCGGCGCCTTACTGTCCGGCGATGTCCGGGCGCTGGCGAGGGCGATCAGCCTGGCGGAAGACCGTGACCCGCAGGCAACCGAACTGGCGGCCGAGTTGCAGCCCCACACCGGTAAGGCGTACCTGGTCGGGCTCACCGGTGCCCCCGGCACCGGCAAGAGCACGCTGGCCGACGCGCTGGTCAAAGTCATCCGTGACCGCGGGCAAACCGTCGGGGTGATTGCGGTGGACCCGAGCAGTCCCTTCACCGGCGGTGCTGTTCTCGGCGACCGCATCCGGATGTCGCGACATACCCTCGACCGCGGCGTCTTTATCCGCAGCATGGGTGCTCGCGGTCATCTGGGTGGGCTGGCCGCCGCCACCCGAGAGGCGATTCACCTGCTCGATGCTTACGGACGGGACGTGATCCTGGTGGAAACCGTCGGAGTCGGGCAGTCCGAACTGGAGATCTCGACAATCTGCGACACCGTTGTCCTGACGCTGATGCCCGAGTCGGGCGACGCCGTCCAGACGATCAAGGCGGGCATCCTGGAGATCGCCGATGTTTTCGTCATCAACAAGGTTGACCTGGGCGGCGCCGAGAAGACCCGGCGGTTGATCCAGGACGCCATGGCTCTGGGTCCCAAGCAGCCGTGGCGGCCGCCCATCGTGGTGGCATCCGCCGCGAAAGAGGAGGGGATCGCAAAGGTCTGGGAGGCAATCCTCTCGCACCAGGCCTTTCTCAAAGATAGCGGCGCGCTGACCTCCCGGCGGCAGGAGCGTGTCAAACAGGAAGTCGTCGCCCTGGTGGCCGAACGCGCTCGCGAGCAGGCGCGCCGGCTTCTCGACGGCGACACTGCCGTAGGACGGCGGCTCCGGGAGAACCGGAATGGGAAACTAAACCCATACGCGCTCGCCGAGGAGCTCCTCGCGGAGCGAGCGTCGCAAGGAGGCAGTTGATGGCGCTTCGCCACAAGACCGCGTACGAGGACTGGGCGACCCGGTATCGAGCCGGGAAGCGGGCCCCCAAGGAGACCGCCACCACCATCTCCGGCATGCCGGTCGAGCCGCTCTATACGCCGCAAGACCTGGCCGGGTGGCGTTACGACGAGAAGCTCGGATACCCGGGTGAATTTCCCTACACCCGCGGCGTCTATCCATCGATGTACCGGGGGCAACTGTGGACCATCCGTCAATTCGCCGGCTACGGTACCGCCGAGGAGACGAACCGCCGCTACAAGTTCCTGCTCTCTCAGGGTCAGGCTGGTCTGTCGGTGGCCTTCGACATGCCGACCCTGATGGGCTACGACTCCGACGACCCGCTGAGCGAAGGTGAGGTGGGCCACTGTGGGGTCGCCATCGACTCGCTGGAGGACATGGAAACCCTCTTCAACGGCATCCGGCTGGACCAGATCACCACCTCGATGACGATCAATTCGCCGGCAGCCATCCTGTACGCCATGTACATCGCCGTCGGCGAGAAGGAAGGGTTGGCTCCCGGAACGCTGGGTGGCACCTTGCAGAACGACATCCTGAAGGAATACATCGCGCAGAAGGAGTACATCTTCCCGCCCGAGCCGTCGATGCGGCTGGTGGTGGACACCATCGTCTTTGCCGCCCGCCAGATGCCCCGCTGGAATGCCGTCTCGATTTCCGGATACCACATCCGGGAGGCCGGCTCGACAGCGGTCCAGGAGCTGGCGTTCACCCTGGCTGATGGGATGGCCTACGTGGAGGCGTCCGTCAAGGCCGGCCTGAAGGTCGACGAGTTTGCGCCTCGGCTCTCGTTCTTCTTTGACTCCCACATCGATTTCTTCGAGGAGATCGCGAAGTTCCGGGCTGCCCGGCGCCTGTGGGCACGGATCATGCGCGACAAATACGGCGCCCGCGATCCCAAATCGTGGATGCTGCGGTTCCACACCCAGACCGCCGGCGTCTCACTCACCCGGCAGCAGGTCGAGAACAACATCAGCCGTACGGCCTACGAAGCGATGGCTGCCGTGCTCGGCGGAACGAACTCGCTGCACACCAACTCGATGGACGAGGTGCTGGCGCTGCCGACCGAACGGGCGGCGCAGATTGCCCTTCGCACCCAGCAGGTGCTCGCTCACGAGACCGGCGTCACGAATACCATCGACCCGCTGGCCGGGTCCTTTTTCCTGGAGCGGTTGACCGACGAGATGGAACGCGGCGCGCAGCAGTACTTCGATCGGATCGACGAGCAAGGGGGCGTGCTTCGCTGCATCGAGAATGGATTCTTCCAGCGGGAAATCGCCGATGCGGCGTTCGAATTCGAGCGCAAGCTGGAGGCCAATGAGCGGATCATCGTGGGCGTCAACGCCTACAAGGAGGGCGAAGGTGCCGATGTGCCCACCCTCAAGATCGGGCCCGAGACCGAGCAGGGCCAGGTTGCGCGGCTCAAGGCCCTCAAGGCTCGCCGCGACAACATCAGCGTGCGCAACCGGCTGGACGAGCTCAAAGTCGCGGCTCAGGGCAATGACAACCTGATGCCGCCGCTGCTGAACTGCGTCAAGGCGTACGTCAGCGAGGGGGAGATCATGGCCGCGCTCAAGGAGGTCTTCGGCGTCTACCGTGAGCCGATCCTCTTCTAGATGATTCGGCTTCGCTTTTCTCTGTTGGGACGGGTGATAGCGGCCATCGCCGTCGTTGTGATCGTCGTCCTCTACGTGATGCGGCACTGATGGCGCCGGCAGAGACCTCGACCAGGTCACACACGCCGATGAATCAAGACAAGCGCTGGCGGGTGCTCACCGCCAAAGTTGGCCTCGATGGTCACGATCGTGGGGTCAAAGTTGTATCGCGCGCCCTGCGCGATGCGGGCGTTGAGGTGATCTATGCCGGACTTCGCCAAACGCCCGAGATGGTCGTGGAGGCGGCCATCCAGGAGGACGTCGATGCCATCGGTGTCAGCCTGCACAGCGGCGCGCACATGACCCTGATCCCCCGCATCCTCGAGCTCCTCAAGGAACGCAACGCCTCCGACATCGTCATCTTTGGCGGCGGCATCATCCCCCAGGACGACGCCACCGAGCTGAAGAAGATGGGTGTCGTCGAGATCTTCGGGCCGGGCAGCTCGCTGCAATCGATCATCGACTTCGTGAACAAGGGATTCAAGGCGGCGTGATCGCCGCGGCGCCGCGAAAGCTCGGCCGTTTCGAGCTTCACTGCGTGAGCGATGGGGTCTGGCGTATGGATGGCGGCGCGGTCTTTGGCGTCGTTCCCAAGGTCATGTGGGAGAAACTGAAACCCCCGGATGCCCGCAACCGGATCGCGATGGCCACCAACTGTCTGCTCGTCCGGACGCCTGACGCCAACATCCTGATCGAGGCCGGCATCGGGCCGAAACTCTCCGACAAGGAACGCGACATCTACGCCTACGAACGAGATCCCGGGATTCCCGATGGGCTGGCCGGCATCGGCCTGAAGCCGCAGGACATCGATCTGGTCGTCCTCAGCCACCTGCACTTCGACCACGTCGGCGCTCTGGTGACGCCGGGCCGCGACGGTGAACTGACGCCACTGTTCCCACGAGCCCGGCACGTCGTGCAGGCACGGGAGCTCGAGGCGTGGCGCCACCCGGATCCCCGCAGCAAGCCTTCATACAAGCCCGAGAACCTCAGTCTCCTCGAGGAGGCGGGACGGCTCCAGGTTGTCGACGGCGACCAGGACATCGCACCAGGCGTGCGCGTCCGGGTGACGGGCGGTCACACCGCTGGACACCAGGCGGTCTACGTTCAGGACCAGGAACAAACCGTCGTGTTCACCGGCGACTTCCTCTTCATGCGCGCCTTCATGAAGGTGAACTGGGTGAGCGCCCTGGATCTCTTCCCGCTGGAGGCCATCGAGCGCAAGGCGGCCTTCCTCAGTGAGGCCGCCCGGGAACGGTACCTGATCTGGCTCTATCACGAGACCGAGCAGATGCTGGGCTACTGGACTGGCGAAGGCTTTACCAGCGTTTAGCGCCTAACTCACGATAAGAAGGACTTCTGCGCCACAGCGTTCGCACTCGCCTCGCACGACGTAGTTGCCTGTCTTCAAATCCATGGCGGAGGGGCGCAAAATGGCGACCGATTGCCGGCACACCCGACAATTGGCCTTCATGGGCGCGACCGGGATCTCCGGCGCCTTAAAGGTCCAGGTATGAGGTGCCACCTGGTGCATGGTCGAGTGGGCAAGGGCCATGTTGAGCTCCTACCCTCTCTAACGCGCAGGGCCACAAAAGGACGTCCGTCGTTTGGCCGGTCTGCTTACGGCAAACCGCGTAGAGGTGGGCGCCGCCGGGCTGTTCTGGCTCAGTAGACGATGACGGGAGTGCCGGTCGGCGTCCAGTTCCAGAGCCAGACCATGTTGCTGTAGGGAACGTTCACGCAGCCATGGGTGCCGTTGTCCTCGCCGGTGGGGTCGTAGTGGGGAAACTGGGTTCCGGGTCCGTACCGAGATCGCCAGTAGGCGTCGTGGATTCCCGCCCCGCCGTTGAACCACATCACCATCCGGACTTTGCTGTCCGGGTACCAGTACGGCGAGCCCTTCGGCCAGGGTGAGTGCATAGTCCAGGGCGAAATCTTCCAGTACACCTTGAAGCTGCCGGGGTCGGTCTCCAGGCCTGGCCGCCCGGTCGTCACGTAGGTCCAGAACACCTGCTGGCCGTGTGAGTAGGCCCGAATCACCTGCTCTTTCAGCGAGATGGTGAGCGCCTTCTCCGGGAGGGTCTCGCTCATGGCCGTCTGCAGGACCTTGTCCTCAACGGCGAAGCCTCCGTTGATCTGCTCCAGGTCGGCGACGGTGGCTGCGCTGCTCAGCTGGGTAGCCAATTTCTGGACATGAAGGTCGACGATCGCCACGTCCATCTGAAAGATCCGAGCCGTCTGGAGATCGGCCCGAACCTGGGTGAGCGCCGCATTCGCCCCGGCCCGCGCCAGGCCGGGGTCGCCGTGGTCCTTCGCCGCCGCCTGGGCGGCGTATTCGCCGACGAGCTTGTTGGTGGTTTCCTGGTCGGCGATGATGAGCGAGAGCTTCGACAGCGGCGCCGTCAGCTCGGTGCTGACCGCGCGGAAGGCGCGGACGGTGGTCGCCTCGTTGACCTCGACCTGGGCCTTTACTGGAATGCCGGCGAACTCGCCGAGCAGCTGATCGTCGACGCCGAGTTGCCTGGCCTTTCCCAGGTTCAGGGACAGCTGCCTGACCGATGCCTGAGCCGAGTCATGGGTCTCGGCCAGCAGCTTCTGCACCCGTGTCTCGAGCTGCTCCTTGATGTCACTTTCCTGGGTGGCCGCCCTCGAGAAGAAAGCGATCCGCTCCTCGTTGAAAGGCGCTGTGACGCTGGGGGGTACCTCCGCTGCCGTCGTCAGCTCCTGGCGTTGCAGGTCCGAGTACTCGGCCGTATCCAGGCCCAGCTGAGCGGCGCGGGCCTGGGCTGCAAGCACCTGGGTGCGGGCGCTCTGGTAATCCTGCTCTGCGAACGCCTCCCGCATCTGCTGAACGAAGATGAAGCTGGCCACCAGGGCGAACGTCCCCAGCACCACTCCTATTCGGAGCGCGTTTCCACGCAGAAATCTAAGACATGATGCCAGCATCGGTGTCAGCCGATTCTAAGGACTTCGGCCACCCAAGGTAACGGCCAAACGGCGGAAAAGTTCCGGTGAAGGCCCGTTCAGCGGCCGCGAAAGCCTGTGTTAAGATGGGCGCCGCCGAATTCGCGCCGAAGGAGAATATCACTGGCCACGGCCACCCCCGTTACGCTCAAACTCGAGCCCCGTGACGATCGCGGGAAGCACACCCGGGTGCTTCGCCGCCAGGGCCGGCTGCCCGCCGTCGTCTATGGCCACAACGTCGATGCCCTGACGGTGGCGGTGGACGGCCGCGAGTTCGTCAAGGCCTTCCAGAAGGTGGGCCGGAATCAGCTCCTGGATCTCCAGGTCGGCGACGAGCCGGTGCGGAAGGCGCTCATCCGCGAGGTGCAGCGGAGCCCGCGGGACGGCGATCTGCTGCACGTCGACTTCTACCAGGTCAATCTCACCGAGAAGATCGAATCGGAGGTGCCCATCGAGCTCGAGGGTGAGATCGAGCTGGTCGTGAAGGGGGAGGCCGACCTGCAGCGGGGCCTGCATGCGCTCAAGGTCGAGTGCCTGCCGACGGATCTGCCCCCCGTGATCACTGTGGACGTTTCCGGCTTGAAGGAGATCGACGACGAGATCCGGGTGAAGGACCTGACGATTCCTCCAGGCTGCGAGATCCTCGATGAGCCCGATGACCTGATCGTCAAGGTCGCCGCCCACCGGGAGGAAGTCGAAGAGGTCGCACCGGCGCCGGCTGCCGCCGAGGTGCCGACCGTTGGTGAGACGGAGGCTCCCGCCGAGCCCGCCGCCGAGGGCGAAGCCCCGACCGAGAGCTAACGCACAGGCGCCCGTAGAATGGGCGCGATGTGGGACTGGATAACCACCCACTGGGACGAAGAGTGGGCCCGCTTTGTCGAGGGGCTACTCCTCCTCCTCGTTGCCATTGTCCTGGCGGGCTTCGTTCGGAGGACGGCTCGCAACCAGCTCAAACGGACCCACGTCGACCCCCAGGTCATCCTGCTCGTTTCGCGGATGGCCTATCTGGCGACGGTGCTTCTGGGCATCATCGCCTTTTTCACGCGCTGGTTCGGAAACAGCGCCCTGGTGTTCGGAGGGTTCGGGTTCTTCGCCCTGGCGGTCAGCCTTGCCTTTCAAGACATCCTGAAGAATTTCATCGCCGGGCTCTTCTTGCTTATCGAGCGGCCATTCCGACTGGGCGACGAGATCACGGTGGACAATCACACGGGCATTGTCGAGAACATCGAGATGCGCGCCACGACGCTGCGAACGAGTGAGGGCGAGCAGGTGATCACGCCGAACTCGCTTGTCTATACGGGGACGATCATCAACCGCACGCGGTATCCCACGCGCCTATTCACGCTGACGGCCAAGGTCCCAACCGGCGTCACTCTTGATGGGCTGGTGGAAAGACTCAAGGAGCAGATCCAAAGCCGTCCCGACATCGCCAAGGATCCAGCTCCGCACGTGGGGCTGCAACCCAACGTCGACGGCGGCCTGACGCTCGAAGTCCGCTACTGGCTGGACTACCGCCGCAACGATCCCCTGGCGGTGCAGGCCGCGGTGGGACAGCAGATCTACCAGGCGATTCAATCGACCAAATAGGGAGCGCCCTTCGCCGGGCGCTGGCTGGCTTTCGCGCCTTCAGCCCGGCGGCGCGGCAGTTTCTCGCCTTCTCGCTGCTGATATCGATTGCGTTCGCCATCTTCAACCTCGTCTTCAACCTGTACATGAGCGCGCTCGGCTTTTCGAATGACCTCATCGGGGTCTTCAACTCGCTGCCGGCGCTCGCCCTGCTCGGGGTCGGGCTTCCCCTGGCCGCGATGGCCGATCGGCTCGGCTATCGCGCCTTCCTTCTCGGCAGCGGCCTCCTGGCAGTGCTGGCCTCGCTGGTGCTGTCGATCGCGGGGGCACCGCTCGTGGCGGTCCTGGCCGCCGGGAGCTTCGCCCTAGCCCTGACCGTCCTCGAGGTCTTGAGCGGGCCGCTGCTGGCGCAGGTCAGCGCGGAAGCCGAGCGGGTCTCGCTGTTCGCGGTCAACCAGGCCCTCGCCTGGCTGGCGACCCTGGTTGGCGATCTGCTGGGTGGCGGCATTCCCGAGGCCGTCGCCCGGACGACCCGGAGCTCGAGTGCCTCGGCCACCTCGATTCGTTCGGCCTTCGCGGCTATGGCCGTCCTGACCGTGCTCGGGTTACCGTTTCTCGTTCGTCTGGCGAGAAGCGCCGGAGTCAGGCCGGTGGTGGTCTTGCCGATGCGCGACCTGTTTCGGGTTGATTCCGCTCGCTTCCTCCGCATCCTGCTGCCTGGCTTCGTGCTCGGGATCGGCGCCGGCATGTACCTGAACTTCGTTCAGCTTTACCTGGCGCAGCGTTTCGGCTTGACCCCCGGTCCCATCGGGTTGATCCTGGCCGTCGGTGCGGCGCTGACGGCGCTCGTCACACTCTCGGCGCCGAGTCTGGCGCGTCGATTCGGGATTACGCGGAGCATCGGGCTTCTGCAGGCCGCGGGATCGCCGCTCGTCCTGGGGCTCGCGTTCGTCATGACCTTGCCTCTCGCGGTCGTTATCCTCTACGTCCGGCAGCTGGCCCTCAACCTTCAGGCGCCGCTCAGCCAGGCGTTTGGGATGGAGTACGTCGAGCCGCAACAGCGCGCCCGGCTGGCCACGGCGCAGACCGTCGTGGTCGGCATCGGCCTGGGCGGAATCGGCCCACTGGTTAGCGGCTTCCTGCAGGTCCGCGGCGGATATCAGCTGGCTTTTTCGGTCAGCGCGCTCTTCTATCTGCTGGCGGGCCTCATCTTCCTGAGGCTGTTCGGCCAGGTCCGGCTGCCATCGGAGCGCGCCGCGACCGGCTAGGCGAGTTGACCCAGAGCCAGCAGGTTCCCTTCGCTGTCGCGGAACCACGCTGCCTTTTCGTACCCGAGATCGGCGATCCCCTGGTTGGTCTTGAGGCCGGGGAAGTCATATTCCTCGAAGTGGATGCCGCGACTCTTGAGCTTGGCGACACTGGCGACAATGTCCTTCACGAACCACGCCATCTGGGTATGTTGTCCAGAGGCGCGGGCGCCACTGGGGAAGAGAAGGAACCCACTGCTGCCGTTTCCTTCATAAAAGAGGGCGCTCGCGAACTCGCGTGTCGGCCTCAGCCCCAGCTTCTCCGCATAGAACGCCCTCGCGCGCGCGAGATCCTCCACCGGCAGCGTCGTCTTCGCGATCGCGTCATTCAAGCTCATCGGAAGATCTTAGAGCGAACTTCTATAGTCAGCTGATGGCGCAGGAGACGCTGTTTCCAGCTCCGGACGAGCCCGTCGCAAAAGACCAGCCGCTGGCGGCGCGCATGCGGCCGCGCACCCTCGATGAGTTCGTGGGTCAGGAACACCTGGTGGGACCCGAGCACGAGCTGCGCCGCGCCATCGAAGAAGATCGGGTCGGCTCGATGATCCTCTGGGGACCGCCGGGAAGCGGCAAGACCACGTTGGCCCGCGTGATCGCGCGCGTCACCTCATCGCATTTTGTCCCACTGAGTGCGGTCAGCGCCGGGGTGGCGGACCTGCGGCGGAACATCGAAGAGGCGCGGCTCCGTCGGGCCCAGTCGGGTAAGCGAACCATCCTGTTCATCGATGAGATCCATCGGTTCAACAAAGGCCAGCAGGATGCCGTGCTGCCGTTTGTCGAGGAGGGCGTCATCACCCTGATCGGGGCAACCACGGAAAACCCATCCTTCGAAGTCAATGCCGCGCTGCTGTCACGGACCCGCGTCTTCGTGCTCGGCGCGCTGGACGATGGGCAGGTGGGCGAGATCGTCGATCGAGCCGTGACGGACGCGGAGCGTGGGCTCGCCGGCCGCCCTGTCGAGCTCGACCCGGACGCCCGCGCCGCGCTGATCCGGGTGGCGAACGGCGATGCCCGGGTGGCGCTCAACGGCCTCGAGGCTGCCGCCGCCCTGGCGAGGCCGAGGCAGGGCCGGCGGAACGTCACCACCGCGCTCGTCGAAGAGGCAGTGCAGCGCAAGAACCTCCTGTATGACCGCGCCGGCGAGGAGCACTACAACATCATCTCGGCCCTGCATAAGAGCCTCCGGGACAGCGACCCCGATGCCTCGCTCTACTGGCTGGGCCGCATGCTCGAGGCCGGTGAAGATCCGCTCTACGTCGCCCGTCGGCTGATCCGCTTTGCCTCCGAGGACATCGGCCTGGCCGATCCGCAGGCCCTGACCCAGGCCGTCGCCGCCCAGCAGGCTGCGCACTTCATCGGGATGCCGGAGGCCAATCTGGCGCTGGCGCAGGCGGTGGTCTATCTCGCCACGGCTCCCAAGAGCAACGCGCTCTATGCCGCGTACACCAGCGTGCAGGAAGACGTCGAGCGGACCCGCGCCGACCCGGTGCCGCTGCACTTACGCAATGCGCCGACGCCGCTGATGCGAAAGATCGGCTACGGCAAGGGCTATCGCTACGCCCACGATTACGAGGAGGCGCAGGTGGAGCAGCAGCACCTGCCCGACGCGATCAAGGACCGCACCTATTACCGCCCCTCGGAGCGGGGCTACGAGAAGTCCGTCAAGGAACGGCTCGATGCCTTTGCGGCCGCCCGCCGGCGAACCGGGGCGTCGAGCTAACGCGGCACCGCTTCGACGTGCGGCTTGAGCGCGGCATAGCCATTGCCATCACTCGCGTGTGGTTGGCGGCCAGCGCCCCGCGAGCCAGGGGCGCGATCAGGTTGAGGATCGGATTCGTGGTCGCAACATCTCAGTAGTAAGGGCGCTCGGCCTCGAGGACCTCTAGCGCGTAGGTGAGGCTGTAGGGGAGTGAGCCGCGCACCTCACACTCGACGACCGAGCCGACCGATCTGCCGTCGCCTCGGATGACCTTCACCCGCCGGAAGTTCTTCCACCAGCCCGGGTAACGCTGGATGTCGAGGATCACCACGCTTGCTCAACCGGGGATTTGAAGCGCCACTCGGTGGCGAAGTGATAGGTGATCGCCACGCGAGTATTTTATGAATGCGTGCTGTACAACCTGCTCAAGCTGCTGCACATCCTCCTGGCGATCACGGCGGTCGGTTCGAATCTCAGCTACGGCATCTGGCAGGGGCTGGCGGGCAACGATCCACAGCGCAACTCATTCGTGCTTCGGGGCATCAAGTTCGTCGATGATCATGTCGCGAACCCCGCTTACCTGCTGCTCCTGGTCAGTGGGCTAACGCTGGCCGCCTGGCACTGGTCCTACACGACACGCTGGATCGAAGCCGCCATCGTGCTCTATGTGATCGTGATCCTGTTTGGGTTCGCGGTCTACTCGCCGGCGCTCGTCGGTCAGATCGAGGCGCTCGAGCGCGACGGGATCACCTCGGCTGCGTACCGATCGGCCGCCCTGCGGGCGACCACCTTTGGCATCGCCGTAATGCTGCCCGTTCTGGGCATCCTCTTCATGATGGTCGTCAAGCCGGCACTCGGATAGGCGGCGGCGGTAGACGTTCCACCACGTCCAGCATTCGACGCATACTGTCGTACGCCTGGTCCTCGATGGGGATGAACTGCCGGATCAGGCCGCGGCCGAGGAGGGCACGGCCGGATGGGTCGTCGCCAAGCTCCGTCAGCGCGTCTCGCACTCGGACCGCGACCTCGTCGGGCAGGCTGGCGCTGCCCACCACCGGTGGAATCGGAGACGGACCAAGCACGGCGATCACCCGCAGCTGCCGGTGAAGACCCGGGTTGCGCCGGTGCTCGACGCCGAGGACATGCGAATCGATCGCCGAGGCACTGACCTCTCCGGCGACCACCCGTCGGATCGACTCCTGATGCCAGCCCGAGAAGATCACCTGGCCGAAGAATCCCTCGGTCTCGCCCATCTCGTGCAGCGTGTAGCGGCTCAGCAGGCAGCCTGAGTACGAGTCCTCAACGTTGTGCGCCCAGCTTCGCCCGCGCAGATCGTCAAAGGACCGGCAGGGGCTGTCCCGGCGCACGATCACGTCCGAGAAGTAGACTGGGCGGCCGCCATAGCGTGGCTCGTCCAGAACCGGCGCGGCCAGCAAGCGCAGCATGCCGGGCTGTTCGCGGCGGAGGCGCACGTAGGGGAGGCCACAGAGGAATGCGATATCGACCGAAGCCTGCCGCAGCTGGTCAAGGGAGGCACCTTCGACCAGTGTGGTCGGCGTGCCGAGCCGCTGGCCCACCCGGGCTGCCACCTCCGTGTAGGTCGAGGTCATGTTCGGCGCCAGGAAATTTGCGAAAACGAGCGTTCTCACTGACGAGTTGACGGCAGTATCGCACAGCGATCGAGATTGCTTGCGCCGGCGGGCCGCTTCTGGCATACTCCGAAAAACACTCGTTGCGAGGTGACGCCGCCCATCGCCGGCCCGATAATCGAAAATCCGCTCCACGGCGAGCGTATTCGGTTTCTGAAGACGGCTCCGGAAACCAATGGTGAGCTGGTGCAGTACGAATCCTGGCTGGCGCCTGGCGGCGGCGTGGGCGTTCCCCACATTCACCCGGTGCAGCAGTCGGACTTCACGGTTGTCTCAGGTACGGCCTCGTTTTCCGTCCACGGGGCGCGGTTTGTGCTCGGACCCGGCCAGAGCCTGACCGTTCCACCGGGAACGGAGCATTGTCTGTGGAACGCCGGCGAGGTCGAGGCTCACCTGATCGTCGAGTTCCGGCCGGGCCTGCTGAAGCAGGAGTACTCCGAAACCACCTTCGGCCTGGCTCGGGACGGCAAGCACCACCTTGGGAGCATTCCCAACGTCCTCCAGTGGGCGGTGATCACCGCCGCCTACCGCCGGGAGAGCCGGCCGCTGGGACAACCGCGTTGGCTGCGGCTCGGTCTGCTCGCCCTTGCCCCCGCCGGGTGGTTGGCCGGCTACCGCGCTCACTATCCTCAGTACTGCACGCGGTCCGACGGTCAGCCCGATGGGCCGGAGGATCCCCATTTGATCCCGGATACCGACCGGCTCGCCAGCTGAGCTTCTCGCCGACGGCGCCATCCGGCTGCTGATCGTCCGTGGCTGAGGCCGCCTACGACCTGGCCATTATCGGCGCCGGCGTGATGGGCCTCTTCACGGCCCTGTTCGCAAGCCGCCGCGGCGCGAGGGTCCTGGTCCTCGACGCCTGGCGGATCGGCGACTCGAGGGCGGCTTCGTACAGCCTGACGCGGTCCGTCCGCAATGACTACCTGGATCCGCTCTACGCGCGCCTCGCGTATCAGGCCAGAAAGCTCTGGCTGGACTTCCAGGCCGAATCGCGCGAGCCCTTCCTGATCGAGTGCGGATGTCTGAATATCGCCAGCGCGAGCGTCACCCCGGCCCTCTCCGAAACGTACGCGGAGCAGAGCTACCGGGTCCTGCAGGGACTCGATCTGAAGACCGGGGCGTTCGACCGCGATGGCCTGCACGCGCGGTTTCCCCAGTTCGACGCCGATATCGGCCGGCTGGATGTGGAGGCGGGGTTCCTGTATGTGCCACCCATCACGCAAACGCTGCTTGCCGGGCTGCGGGCGGCGCGGGTGGTCATCGAGCAGGACACCCGGGTGCAGCAAATCAGCCGCCGACAGGGCCGGATCGTCATCGATACCTCCGCGGGGGAACGCCTGGCCGAGCGGCTGGTTTTCACTGCCGGGCTCGGGGTTAACGACCTTCTGGCCAGGACTCAGGGCTGTGACCTCCAGCTCCCGCTTCGCCCGGACCGGCCAAGTGAGTCGAAGTATTTCGTTCCGCCACCGGAAAGGCGCGAACTGTTCACGCCCGAGCGGCTGCCTGTTTTTGCGTACCTCGACGTCGGCATTTACGGCCACCCGATGCTCCAGGGAAAGACGCCCGGGGTCAAGATCGGGTACTACAACCCACCGGACGTGCGCCGGCAGGTGACCCGGATCTCCAGCGTGCTGAGCTTTGTGGCCGAGTGCATGCCGCAGCTAGTGGATGCCCGCGTCCTCGACGTCGAGGGGGCGGACCAATGCTCGTATGATCTGGTCGCAGATGACAATTTCATCCTGGGACCGGTCCCCGGACTTCCCCATCTGGCGATCGGCACCGGTTGGCGCGGCACCGGCTACAAGTTCGCGCCGCTTATCGGCCGGACGCTGTCGGAACTGGCCCTGGATGGCAAGGCGGTCGAGGATATCTCCCGCTTTGCTCCGCAACGCTTCGTGACGAGCCATGCCGGTTAGGAGCCAGCGAGGGATTCTCGACCGACTGCAGGCCGGTATCGTGCTGGGGGCGGAAGGGTACGTCTTCGAACTGGAACGGCGGGGCTACATCAAGGCCGGGCCCTATGTCCCCGAAGTCGTTCTCGATTTCCCCGACGCCGTGCGCGAGCTGCACCGCGAGTTCCTTCGAGCCGGCGCGGACGTCATGGTGGCACTCACCTACTACGCGCATCGCGAGAAATTGAAGACGGTCGGTCGCGAGAATGACCTCGAGGCGTTGAACCGCCAGGCGCTGCGGGTCGCGAATGAGGTCGCGCGCGAGGGCGATGCAGTGGTTGCGGGGGACATCTGCAACACCTGGGCCTACGATCCGAAAAACAAGGAAGCGTCCTCGCGGGTGGTCCGCGCGATGTACGAGGAGCAGCTCTCCTGGGCGGTGGACGAGGGCATCGATTTCGTTATTGCCGAGACGAATGACTACCTGGGCGAGTCGCTGATCGCACTGCAGGTCATCAAGGAGCTCGGCTTGCCCGCCATGGTCACCCTGGCCTCGACCCGGCCGCATCAGACCTGGGATGGCTACGACTATGTCGACGCCTGCAAGATCCTGGCGGACCAGGGGGCCGACATCGTCGGCCTGAACTGTGATCGGGGACCTGCCACCATGCTGCCGATCATCGAGCGCGTCCGCAACCGGGTCAGCAGCTACGTCGCGGCGCAGCCCGTTCCGTTCAAAACCGATCCCGCCATGCCCACCTTCGAGTCCTTGAAGACCGCGTCTGGAACGCGGGCCTTTCCGATCGCGCTCGAGCCGTTCCTCTGCACTCGTTTCGAGATGGCCGCCTACGCGGAGCGCGCCAAAGAGCTGGGCGTCAACTACATCGGGATCTGCTGTGGCGGCTCACCGCACTATGTGCGCGCCATGGCTGAGGCGCTTGGCCGAACCGTTCCGGCCAGTCGGTACTCGCCGGCGATCGAGCTCCACCCGATGATCGGGGCGCACGTCGAGGAAAAAGAGAAGGAATTCCTGGTCGACTGGAAAGGTTGATCGCCTACTAGCCGGTGGCCCCGCCGCCGGGCGAGGCCACCTGGATGCTCTGAGTTACTCAGAAGCCGTGATCTTTGACCCACTTCGTGGCGAGGTCCGCTGGGTCTTCCTTGTCGACGTCGGCGCTCTTGTTGAGCGCAGTCAAATCGGGCGTATTGAGTTTGGAATCGATGCTGTTTAGCAGCGACGTGACTTCGCTGTTGGCAACCGCGGTCCGGATTAGGGGAACGATGTTGTCAGCTTGTTGCAAGTGCTTGTCGTCCTCGAGTACGACGAGGTTGTTTGCCGAGATGCCGCCGTCGCTGGAGAAGACGAGCCCGATGTTGATGGCGCCGCTCTTGAATGCGGCGTACGTCAATGGACCGCCCGCATCGAGCGCCTTAAAGGCCTTGAAGTGAAGCCCGTACGTCTGCTCGAGACCCGGCTTGCAGAACGGGCGCTGAGGGCATTCGGGCGGACCACCCAGGGTCCATCCGCTGGCGACTGCCGTGACGTCTGACAGCTTTGTCAGATGGTTCTGGTCGGCCTCCGCTTTGGTCACCGCAAAGGCGTTCTGGTCGACGGCGGGCGAGGGATCGAGCGCCTTGATGGCTTTCGAGCTGAGACGGGCGTTCAGCTTCTGCACGTTTGCCTGAGCGTCGGTTCCGGCTTCGAGATCGACGCTCTGGCGCTTATCGACGAAGTTCAGGTCTGTCGCCGCATATCCGGCGTAGAGGTCGATCTGGCCAGTCTCCAGGGCGGGTTCGACGATTTCGCGATTGCCCAGCTTGTCGCGATACTTGATGGTGTACCCCTTGTTCTTCAGGGCCTCGCCGTAGATGTGGGCCAGGATGATGCTCTCGGAGAAGTTGAACGAGGCGATGGTGATGGTCCCTTTCGGCGACGCGGAACTGGAGGGCCCACCTGTTGATCCGCACGATGTCGTCAACAAGGCTAGGGCCACCATGCTGGCACCCAGGACAAAAACTCGCTTCAGACGCATGCTATCTACCTCCTTCCTGAATTACGACGGATTAGGCCGCCACGCCGGCCGTGTCGAGGGCTGTCCCTAACGGTTCCTCCTTCTGGATGGCTTTGCTCGGACGCAAACCTGCCGGCGTTGCCATCCGCTGTACGCCGGCCAGTGTGAATTCCACGATCAGGGACAGAATTGCGACCAGGATGGCACCGGCATAGAGCATCGGATAGTCCTGCTGGCCGAGGCCGTCCACGATGAACCGGCCCAGCCCGCCCCACGCCACCAGGGCCGCCAGGGTTGCCGTGGCTACGATGTTGACCGCCGAGGTTCGGATTCCTGCCATGATGAACGGCAGGGCGATGGGCAGTTCGACCCGCGATAGCACCATTCGACCCCGCATACCCATGCCGCGGGCAGCCTCGAGGACGTCGGCATCGACCTCACGCATGCCGATGTAGCTGTTGGTGACGATAGGTGGGATGCCAAGTGCCACCAGGGCGATGAACGCTGGGACAGCCCCAATGCCGACCAGTTCGACGGCAATGACGAGTAGAGCAAAGGACGGGACCGCGCGCCCAACGTTCGAGATGTTGATCGCCAGGTTGCCGCCTCGGCCTACGTGGCCCAGGATGATTCCGATGGGGAGCGCGATGACGGCGGCCGCCAGCAGCGAGATCCCCGACATGGCAATGTGCTCGCTCAGGCGGTGGGGAATACCACCGTCGCCCTGCCAGTGGGCGCCGTCGAGGAACCATTGGAGGACCTGCCCGATGAAGGTCATATCACCGCGCGGCCTCTCGACCATGGTGTGATCACGCGCTGAAGCGATGCCAGGCTGACATCTGCAACAACAGCCAGCCCAACCGAGAGCACCGTGCCAACCACGAGCGGGGTCTTGAAGTCACGGATCAGCCCGTCAAGGATGAGGCTGCCGAGCCCGCCTTCGCCGATCAACGCCGTGACCGTGACCAGGCCGATGGTTGTCACCGCCGCGATGCGAATGCCGGCGATGATTGCTGGAACAGCCAGCGGAAAGTCGACCTGGGCCAGTTGGTTCAGCCGCCGGTAACCCATGCCGCGTGCTGCCTCCCGAACCTCAGCTGGCACCGAATCGAGACCGATCACAATGTTGCGAATCAGGATCAGCAGGGTGTAACTGACGAGGCCAATCTCGGCGGTGAGCACGGTCAAGCCGGTGAAGGGGATGAGGAAGGAGAACAAGGCCAGTGACGGAATCGTGTAAAGGATCCCCGTCAGAGAGAACACGGGTCCTCGAAACAATCGCCTCCTCCAGGCCAGCAGGCCGAGCGGTACGGCGATGAGCACTCCGAGGCCCACGGCGATGACGGTCAACTCAATATGTTGGATCAGGGCAGCCCCGATGACGTCCAGGTGGCGCGATATCCAATCCCACCGGATCCACGGGTCTTCCGCCACCCCCACGACCCCGGTGGCCAGCATTCGCCGATGCTAACAGCCGTCCCGCCACGCCGCAATTTAGAGTAGAAGTTTCTAATGATTCGGCTGGAAGGCGTCAGCAAGCGATACGGTGCACAGCTCGCGGTGCGGGACCTGACCATAGAGTTCCACACCGGGCAGCTCACCATGCTGGTTGGCCCGTCGGGCTGCGGCAAGACGACGACCCTGAAAATGATCAACCGGCTCATCGAGCCGAGCAGTGGGCGCATCCTGCACGATGACCAGGACGTCACCCATATCGACCCTGTGACGCTGCGCCTGCGTATGGGCTACGTGATCCAAAACGTCGGACTCTTCCCGCATCTCACCATTGCCGACAATGTCGCGACCGTGCCTCGGCTGCTGGGTTGGGACAAACGCCGGATCGCTCGCCGGGTCAACGAGCTCCTCGAGCTGGTCGGCCTTGACCCTCGCGCGTTCGCTCACCGGTACCCGCACCAGCTCTCCGGTGGACAGCGGCAGCGGGTTGGGGTGGCCCGCGCGTTGGGCGCCGATCCGCCGGTGTTGCTGATGGATGAGCCCTTCGGCGCCATCGACCGGATTGCTCGGGAACGCCTGCAGAACGAGTTTTCACGAATCCAGCGCGAAGTGCGCAAAACCGTCGTCTTCGTGACCCACGACATCGACGAGGCCATCAAGCTCGGCGACCGGATCGCGATCATGAACCAGGGGCGGCTCGAGCAGTACGACACGCCGGCCGCGATCCTGGCCAGGCCGGCCTCGGACCTCGTCATCGATCTCCTCGGGCCAGACCGCGGCCTGAAACGGCTCTCGGTCACCCCCATCGACCTCAATTTGCTCGAGCGCCCCCCCATCGTCCACCCCGACGAGTCGTTGGCCGACGCCCGCAGCCGGCTGGACGGGAAGTGGATGCGGCTGGTCGTCCTCGATCGCGACGGCCGCCCCGTCGGCGAGCTGGACGGCAATCGCATCGACGGCGATGGGCGGGTCAGCGAGCGGGCCCGCCCCCTGGATGCCACGGTGCCGGCGGACCGTACCCTGTACGATGCCTTCTCGCAGATGCTGATCCGTCAGGCGAGCTGGGTGGCGGTCGTCGATGGCGATCGCTTCCATGGCGTGCTGACACCGGCTTCCTTCGTCGCGGCGATCCAGCGGGTGCCGGCGGAGGCTGAGGGCAGCGCCGCCCGTCGATGATTCTGAATCGAGGTAACTTCTTTTCGTTCCTGGTGACGGCATTCGTCGGTGCCGTCTTTCTACTCATGGCCTTTGAGACCTGGGCCCTTTTCACCGGTAACAAGCCGATCAGCGATTATTTTCGAGAGGCTGTTCATGCGTTCCCCGCCTGGGCCTTCATCGTTGCCGTCCTCGTAGGCATCGCGCTCGGGCATTTTCTCTGGGGCCCCGCCACGGGCCCCCTCGCGCCGGCGCCCCGGCACTTGCGCGAGCTGATGGGCCGACGTGCTGCAAATTAGTCCGGGCGCCGTCCTCTCGTTGCTTGTCACGCTATTTGTCGGCGTGCTCTTCGTCATCATGCTGAGCGAGACGATTGCCCTCGGTAAGGGCCAAGATCCGCTGACCAACCTCATCCGGTCGCTGGTGCGCGCTTACCCTCGCTTCAGCTACGTCGTCGCCGTCGTCATCGGGATGCTCATCGGCCATCTGTTTTGGCCCTGAGGTCCCCGGTTCAACCAGTCAGCCGGATGCTTACGCCGTCTTACGTCGCCTTTGTGAGGTGCGCCGACCGGCACTCGACGCGTTGCGTTGGGTTGCGCCGCGTTTCTTCCTGGTCTGCTCGACGCTCGCCCGGAGCGCCTCCATCAGGTCGACCACCTTCGCGCCTTTTTCCGTTGGCGCCTCGGGGAGTGGCGCGCCTTCGACCTTGGCATCGATGACCTGCTTCAGCGCGGCCTGATATTCGTCCTGGTAGCGCTCGGCGTCGAAACTATCGCTGAGATTTTCGATCAAGGAGACGGCCATCTGCAGCTCTTTGGGTGAGACCTTCGCCCCGTCGGCGGCGATGTCGTCGGTCGACCGGATCTCATTCGCATAAAACATCGTCTCCATCGACAGCAGATCCTCATAGGGCCGGACCAGGCAAAGATTCTCCCTGTCGCGGATGGCTACCTTGGCTACGGCGGCGCGGCCGGTCTGCTGGAGCGCCTGCCGGAGTAAGGCGAAGGCTTTCACCCCCGCCTCCTCCGGTGCGAGGTAGTACGCCTTGTCGTAGTAAATCGGGTCGACTTCCTCGAGCTTGACGAAGTCGGAGATGTCGACGGTGTGGACGGTCTTGACCGGAAGATGGTCGAGATCCTCTTCGCTGATCGGCACGTACTTCCCCTTGGCGTACTCGAATCCACGCACGACCTCGTCCCAGGGGACGGCCTTTTCGTCTTTGGGGCACCAGCGAACATTTTTCAACCGGACGCCATCCCGCTTGTGCAGCAGGTGGAAACGGACGTCGTGCGATTCGGTGGCAGTGTAGAGGTTGACCGGGATGCTGACCATCCCGAAGGAAATCGTGCCGCGCCAGATGGCTCGTGGGGTTCGCGCGGCCTTTGATTTCGGCGCGGCCATAGCTGATATCGAGAATATCACCATCGGTTTGAGGTGTCGACGCGCCGGCGCTGCCTCGATAGACTCGCCCCGTGCCCCTGGCGGTCCTTCCCCTGGTTCTGGTCGCGGCCGTGCTGCACGCCACCTGGAACGCGCTGCTGAAGGCCTCGGAGCACCCGCTGGGCCTCGCCACCCGGGCGGTGAGCCTGAGCGCCGCGATCTCCCTCCCCGTCCTGGCCGCGGTCTGGTTCTGGCAGGGGAGGCCGGGCCTGATGCCGATGGCATGGCTGGTTGCCCTGGGTTCGGCCGCCCTCGAGCTCCTCTACTTCATCGCGTTGTCGACCGCCTATCGACGCGGCGAACTTTCGGTCGTCTACCCGATCGCCAGGGGGACCGCGCCGCTGCTCGCGGTGGGCGTTGGCGTTGTGCTTCTGGGTGAGCGGCTGCCGGTGGCCGCGGTTGTCGGTGTCGTCTGTTTGCTGCTCGGCATCTGGGCGGTACAGCGGCCGTCCCCGGCGGGCGCGGCGCTGGTTCCGGCACTGATGACGGGCGTTCTGATCGCCGCCTACAGTTCGCTTGACCGGATCGGAGTCCGCCCTGGGCCTCCCTGGCTTTACGGATGGGTCCTCTGGTTGTTTACGGCGGTCTTCCTCCTCGCCTACGCAACCGCGATGAACATCCCCGAAGCGCGCTTGACGGTTGCGCCTGGGACATCACTCCTGGTCGGCGTGCTGATGGCCGCCGCGTATTTCATGATCCTCTTCGCCCTGAGCGTTGCTCCGCTCGCGGTCGTGGCTCCCTTGCGTGAGTCAGCCATCGTGCTGGTCACGGCCTGGGGTATCTGGCGGTTGAGGGAGCGCCGCGGCGCCTGGCTCCGGATGACGGGTGCGGTCGCCATCCTTGGCGGCATCGCGCTGCTGACGACCGCGTGATCAAGGGAGCGTCGGCCGGAAGGTTGTGAGTGCAGGCAGGACAAAGAACCACATCACGGCCACGACGATGCCGGCGAACGTCAGCATGGCGATCAGGGTTCTGCCGGTCATGCCTCTTGCTCCTGCTGGGCAGAACCCGAAACCGCATCGAGAACCTGCTCGATTCCGGATGCGGATGTAGTGTCGGGGCGAGTGGATTTGAACCACCGACCTCACGGTCCCGAACCGTGCACTCTAACCTGGCTGAGCTACGCCCCGATCGGCGAATGTCAATGATAACCTCTCCTATGCGCCCTGCCGGCCTCAAGCCCTCGTAGCTCAGGGGACCAGAGCGCCTCCGTCCTAAGGAGGGCGTCGCAGGTTCGAGTCCTGCCGAGGGCATTTCCGCCCTACCATTGAGTCGATGATCGCCGCGGACCTGAACCCGGCGCTCACGCCGGTGGCGTTCTTGCTCGGAACCTGGCGCGGGGAGGGCGAAGGACAGTACCCGACCATCAAACCGTTCCGCTACCGGGAGGAAATCCGGTTCACGCACAACGGCAAGACGTTCCTCATCTACACGCAGCGGACGGAGGCGATCGACACCGGCCAGCCCCTGCATGGCGAGGCCGGCTACCTGCGGCTGGTCGGTGATGGCCGGGTGGAGTTCGTGATCGCCCAGCCGATCGGCTTCGCGGAGATCTCGCTCGGCCGCGTCGATGGCCAGCGGATCGACGTGACATGCGCCAGCGTCGGCCGGACGCCGACCGCCAAGCCGGTCACGTCGATCAGCCGGTCGTTATGGCTCGATCAGGAGACCCTTCGTTACGAGTTGAGGATGGCGATGGAGGGTGTCCCGCTGGAACGCCATCTGGAAGCAAGCTTTCGTCGCACCAACGCTTAGCCTCGACCGAACCTAATGCGGAGCCTGCTCGAGCAGCCGGCGCGAGACCCGGGTGATGACCGTGCGCGGTGACAGGCGGACCACGACCGGCAGCAATTTGTTGCCCCAGCCCGGAATGACTACCGACTTCCCCGCCATCAGCCCACGGTAGCCGGCCAGCGCCACCGAACCGGCATCGGCGATCTGCCCCCGGACCAGGCGTGCATCTTCGAGCGAGCCTCGCTCCTGGAAGCCCGTCCTGGTCGGCCCCGGGGCGAGGGCTGTCACCGTGACCCCGGTGCCCTTCAACTCGTTGGCCAGCGCTTGTGAAAACGACAGGACATACGCCTTGCTCGCGTAGTAGACCGCCATCAACGGGCCGGGGACGAAGGCTGCCGTCGAGGCCAGGTTGAGGATCCGGCCGTTGCCGCGTTCCACCATGCCCCGCACGAATAGCTTGGTGAGGGCGGTCAGCGCGACCACGTTGACCTGCAGCATCTCGAGCTCGGTGCGCAAGTCGGTGTCTACGAATCGGCCATAAACCGGGAAGCCGGCGTTGTTCACCAGCACGTCGACCTTCATCGATGCGGCGCTGACCTCTTCATCGATCTCGTCCACAGCGCTTGGCTTGGAGAGATCCCTGGCAAGGACCAGCGTCTTGACGCGAAATTCGCTCTCCAGTCGCGCGGCGAGCTCGTCGAGCTTGTCGCGGCTGCGCGCCACCAGGACGCAGTCGAAGCCGTCCCGCGCGAAGAGCAAGGCGAGCTCGTAGCCGATCCCACCCGAGGCCCCGGTGATCAGCACGGCCTTGCTCATGCGAACACTTTCTCGCCCGCGCGCACCGGCACCGCCAGCCAGTTCTCGCGCGGGGCGAGCGGGCAGACCCAGCGCGCGTCGTACGCACACGAGGGGTTATAGGCGAAGTTGAAGTCGATCACGACATCGGGTGAGCCCGCGTGAAACTCGAGGGAAAGCCCGTCGGTGTTCTTCACCGTGTCGAAGAGGTAGCGCCCGCCGCCATACGTCTCCGTCCCGGAGGTCGCATCGCGGAACGGCAGGAAGAGTCCGCCGGCGTATCCCACCAGGCTGAAAACCGTGAGCGTGCAGGGCTGGCCTTTGAAGGAAAACGCGAGCCGACCGGCGCGCCGGAATGTGATCACGCCATCCTCACCACCGGTATCGATCTCCAGGGGAGCGCCGGGCTCGCCGGGCTCGAGGCGGCAGCGGAGCTTTGCGGTGGGATCCGGGTCGAAATAGCGCAGGCCGGGAAAGCCCTGGCGCGCCTGTGGCGCGAGCGGCGACTGCGGGTGGCTGCGAAACAGCTCGTCGCGACCCCGGCGGAATCGCTCCAGCGCGTCCGGGCCGGACAGCCGGTAGAGGTCGCCCACGCGACGCCGCCAGTCGGCGAGATCGAGCTTGTCCTGCGGCAGCCGGACCTCGGTCAATGCGCGAGCTGAGTTGCTGGTCGCGCTCAGCCGCTGCGCTCGGCCACTTGCGCCGCGGCTTCGGGCTGCGGGGTGGCCGCCGGCTCAGCCACCGGGGTGCCTCCGTCGGGCGATGTTCCCTGCGTGCCATTGGTGGCGGCGAACCCGCCGCGTCGCCGACTACGCCGACGTCGAAACTTCCGCGGCGGCGCCGCTGCCCCATTCTCCGCGACGGGTGCTACCGCCGACTCGGTGCCGTTGCTGACCACGGGCGCTCCGGGCGTGACCGGACGGGGCCCGTAGCCGCGCCGGCGCCGACGCGGCCGGCCCGCCGGCCCACCCGCCGGGCGCGGCCGTCGACGATCGCCGCGCCGCCGGCCACCCACGGCGGCGTCCATGGCGTGCAGCGCCCCGATCCCCGCGACGCGGCCCTCGCGCTCGACGTGCTCCAGCAAGGGTCGGTACAGGTCCTGGCCTTCGCGGCCGGTCATGGTTTCGATGTCGCCGACCACCACCAGCAGCTGCTTGGCCCGAGAGATGGCGACGTTCAACCGCTGCGCCTTCTTCAGGAAGCCAATCCGCTCGGCCTCGTTGCTCCGCACCAGGCTGAGGATGACCACGTCCGCCTCTTCGCCCTCGAAGGCATCGACGGTGTCGACCGCCAGTCCGGGGAGCGCGACCATCCGCAGCTCGCGGCGCAGCTGCGTGACCTGGTCCTGGTACATGGCGATCACCGCGACCCGCAACTGCTCGAGGTTAAGCCGCTGGAGGTGGCGGACGACACGGCCCACCGCCTCGATCTCGGCGCGGTTCGAGATGCTGCCCGATCCACCTTTCTTCTCCCGGCCGCGGATCGTCAGCCAGGTCAGGTTGCGGTTGAAGGGCCATGGCAGCGGAGAACGGAGCGCCGCCATCTCAGGCGAATTGCGCAGCCGGCCATCGTACGAGGCGACCGACACATAACTCCCGATGGGGGCCGCCATCCGGTATTGCTCGTCGAGCATCACCAGGTTGGTCTCCGGCACGACGACCCAGCTCAACTCGAAGAAGCTGGCGTCCCGGACCATCGCCTTCGCCTCGTCCTCATCGACGGGGAAGGCCGCGGCACTTTCGTCGAGAACCGGCGGCAGCTGGCGGTGGTCGCCCACGAGCAGCCAGCGCGGGGCCAGCCGTAGCAGCGGCAGCGTCTCGGTGAAGCGGACCTTGTTGGCCTCGTCGAGGATGAGCCAGTCGAACATCTCGGCTTCCTTACAGGCAAGCGCGATCCGGTTCACGGTTCCAAAGACGACATGCGCGTTGCGCACCCGTGGATCGTCGGCCTCCACGATGCTGGGCCGGAACTTCGGGTCGACCTTCTCGGGCTCGGCGATGCGCACCATTCGGAGCGAGTCGAGACCTTGCAGCCGCTCCTGCGCATTGTCCACGGCGGTGTTCGCGTGCGACGTCATCAGGATGCGCACGTTTGGATCCCGCGCCACCAACTGACGCACGGTCTCCACGATCGATGTCGTCTTCCCGGTTCCTGGTGGGCCCTGCACCAGCTGCATGCTGCCGGGGAAGAGGTTGACCGCGCTGCGCACGGCTTGCTGCTGGCTGGGATTGAGGCGCTCGTCGAAGGGCTGCAACGCTCCAGTCCCGGGGGGCAGCACCTCGTCGGGTGCGATCAGCAGGGCCGCGACGCGGCGCAGGCTGATGTCGCCGGCGGCGAAGCCATTCAAGGTACGTTGCTGCACCTCGACGACGGCCGTGATCGGCTGCGGCCGGACCGTGCCCGGCCCCAGCGCGCCGTCCTCCCGTAGCTTCACCAGCCAGCGACGGCCGCCGCCTTCCCCGCGGAGCAGGGTCCCTTCCCGGTCCGCGCCATGGGCGGTGCGGATGACGACGCGATCGCCTTCCTTGAACCCGCCGCGGCGACTGAGCACGATCAACGCCCCGGCGCTCCGGTCGCCGTTGGTCGCCCCGCACACGCTGCATTTGACGCCGTTCACCTGCAGGTTCTCGCACTTGCTGCAGATCACCCCTTCGGTCTCCACCTCGTAGGGCCGGGCGTCCTGCTCCGCCTGCCAGGCCAGCCACTGCCGTTCATGGTTGGCGAACGCCTGGCCGGCGAGCACCAGGGGCAGCTGCGCCGCCTCCTCGAGCGCCGTCAGCTGACGGCGGACCCAGTCTGCCTCGGGCACGTACGTGACGGCCTGCGGCACCGCCTCGGCGACCTCGATGGTGAGCACGTCGCCCGCATCCTTCGTCGGGTCGGGGTCCGGCTGGAGGCGTTCGACGACGAAGGCGATGTCACGGCCCGGCAGGCCGAACAGCTGCCCGACCAGGCCGAAGCGCTCGATGCTGGTGTCCGTCCGCTTCTGGAGGTTCAGGGTGTAGCGCACCGGCGCGTGCTTGATATCCACGTAGCCATCACCCTCGGTGGCCTCCGTCAGGAGGGCCATCAGGGCGTCCTGGCCGAGGTGTTCAAGCAACGTCTCAGCCTGGCTCTGCGGCGCGCCGCAGACGTTCAGCCGGACCGCGGTGATGTCGGGGGCACGGTGGGCAAACGGCGACCCCGCGACAACAGGCGGCAACCGTAAGGTCAAGGGCGCTCCTTGTGGCGCATAAGATTGGACCTGGCTCAACAGGTGGGCCGACAGCTAGCCACCCCTTCGGCGGAGCGTCGGACAGGCCGAATCGTCGATCCTGTCTAACCCGGCCCCCAGTATAACGCCAACTAGGGGCCGATGCCAGCGCCGCCGTTCCTCTAGCCTAGAGCGAGGTGGCAAAGACGGCATCCCTGAGCAGGGGCCAGCGGCGGGTGCAGCGCGCCCTGGAAGTGGCGCCGGGGGCGCTGACCTGGACGATCCTGATCGCCCCGGCGGTCGCGTCATTCATCTTCGCCCCCTACATCGCGGTTGCCATGCTCGTGATCGACGTCTACTGGTTCCTTCGGACCGCGATGGTGGTGGTCGGCATTCGGAGGACCTACCGAAGGATGAAGCGCGCCATGAGCGAAGCCTGGTGGCCGCGCTGCCTGGCGCTGGCGCTCCCATCCGGCGCGCCGGATCCGCGCCGCATCGTCCATGCGGTCCTGATCCCCACGTACACGGAGCCCTATCAAATCCTCTACGAGACGGTCCGGGCGATCGCCGACGCCGACTACCCGAGCGAGAACAAGGTGGTGGCGATCATCACGCGGGAGAGCGACCGGCGCGGCTGGGAGAACGTTCGCCGGCTCCAGGAGGAGTTCTCACCACGCCTTCGCGCGTTCTTTCATATCAAGGACCCGCTCCTTCCGGGGATCGTCGTGGGGAAATCCGCCGCCATGGCCTACGGCGGGCCGGTGTTGCGGCGCGAGCTGGACCGGATGGGCCTCGATCCGGTACGCGTCATCCTGACCGACCTCGACTCGGACTTCCGGGTCCATCCCCAGTATTTCGCGAACGTCACCTACCAGTACGTCACCGACCCGAGCCGGCGCGAGTGCCTCTTCCAGCCGATCCCGATGTTCCACAACAACCTCTGGCGGGTGCCGTTTGCGGTGCGGATCATGGCCAGCGCCTGCACCCAGTGGCAGATGTTCCTCTCGTCCCGGCCCGACCGGCTGGTCGCCTTCAGCAGCTACTCGATGTCGATGGACCTGGTCATCAAGGCCGGCTACTGGGACGACGACGTCATCCCCGAAGACTCGCGCTTCTACTGGAAGTCCTTCTTTGCCACCCACGGACGGCTCAAGGTGGTGCCCGTCTTCCTGCCCATCTACGGCGACGCGCCGGAGGCTTCGGATCGGGGCATGCCCTGGGAACGGGTGAAGACCCATGCCAATCAGTACAACCAGATCAAGCGATGGGCCTGGGGTGTGAGCGATGTGCCCTACGTGACCGTTCGGCTGCTCCGCCACGCCGAGATCTCCCTGTGGCTGCGCGCCCGTCGTTACGGGTACATGATCTTCAACCACCTCACCTGGACCACCCTGCCGGTGCTCTTGCTGTTTGGCGCCGCGGTGCCCCGCTTGCTGCAAGAGGATTGGAACCTGGCGAACGCCGCCGACCGGCTCGGCCTCTACGCCTTCATCATCATCAACATCGCCTTCCTGAACATCGCCGCGCTGATCCTCGTCGAGCGGCGGATCAACCCGCCGATGCCACGTAACTGGGGCTTTACTCACCAGATCTGGGCCTACCTCCAGTTGGGGCTCTATCCGATCATTGGCCTGCTGTTCAGCGTCCTGCCGGCGCTCGAGGCCCAGACGCGGCTGATGC
This sequence comes from Chloroflexota bacterium, assembly GCA_005889225.1. GTDB lineage: Bacteria > Chloroflexota > Dormibacteria > CF-121 > CF-121 > CF-13. The sequence goes on from VBEW01000079.1 coordinate 29,407, forward strand.
TGGGGATGTATCTCGAGTACAAGGTCACCGAGAAGGTGGCGGAGGGGACGGTCGAGGGAACCGCCTGACGGGGCGGAGCAGCACGTAGGCGGTGAGGCCGCCGATGATCAGGGCGCCGTACAGGCCGACGGAGGAGAGCCAGGCCAGCGCCGGGTCTGCCTGGTAGACGGTCTCCCGAGCGCTGTCGAGCTGCGCCTGCAGCTCGAGAAGGAGCCACCCGACGGCACCGATCGCCACGAGCCACCAGCGGCCGCGGAGCGTGGTCCAGATGAAGACGACGCACAAGAGCAGCGGCGTGAAATTCCACAACGAGTTCTTGGGCGCCGCCACCACTCCGAGCCAGAGGCTGAGCGCCAGCGCGCCCTCCCACGGTCGTTGGGCGGCCACAAGCAGGACCGCAACCGTGAGTGCCGCGAGGATGGCGACGGCGACCAGCATGAGCGGCTCAACCGGCAGTCCTGGCCAGGGCGGCCTGGTCCAGGTCGACGCAATCCCGAGCCGGCTGAGCCAGCCATTGATCGACTCGTTGGTCCAGTATGTGTCGGGTCCGAGGAAATATCCGGCCCGGCCCGCGACGCTGCCGGCGCCAAGCTGCGGGAGCAGCAGGACACCGAGCACCGTGAGGCCGATCGCGAGCCGGCGCCAGCGCGGCGGTCGCTCGGTGATGGCGGCCAGCAAGCCGCTTACCGGATAGAGCTTGATGGCGCTGGCGAGCCCGAGCATGGGTCCGGGGGCGACACAGCGATAGGCCACCGCCAGCGCAAGCAGGACCAGCAGGTTTGCCTGGCCGAAGTAGAGCGAGCCGATCACCGGCGGGAACAGCCCGGCGGCGGCCCCACCGGCAAGGGCGACGGGCCAGCTCAAACGTGGGATCGAGCCGAGCAGCAGCGCGATCGCGCCACAAAGCGCGATCAAGCTCAGCCCCATGAAGATGAAGGAGGCCTGTGGCGCCGCGATCAGGGCCAGTGGCCGCAGCAGGTGCGCGAAGAAGACTGGATAGGAATAGCCAGCTCCTGTCTCTACCTGCAGGCCGGCCGCCCGCTGCACCGTGTGGAGGGCGCCGATGTCATATGGATCCTGGCCGCGATTCAGCAGCACACCCGCGGCCCAGTAATCGTAGAAATCGTTGAAAAGCCCGGAAGATCCGCGGGTTGCCACACTGTGGACCACCCGCGCCAGCGCCACCACCGCCGCCAGGACCCCGCCCACGACGGCGGCTGGTGGGAGCAGCTCGCTGCGCCGCCGGCTTATCGTAGCCCGACCGCGTGTTGAACGCGCTGCAGGGTTGTGTCCGCGATCGGCGTCAGCCGATCGGCCGTCCCGCGCAGTTGACGCATCAGGGCCGCGTCGTCCGCACGGATCTCTCGATAGCGCTGCTGGATCGGGGTCAGGGCCTCGATCACGGCATCGGAGACCGCGCTCTTGAGCACGCTGTACGGCTTGCCGGTGAATTCCTGCTCGACGGCCGGCCAGGCCTTATCCGTAATGGTCCGGTAGATCTCCAGGAGATTTCGAACGCCTGCCCCGGCCGGGAACCGGACCGCCGGCTCGGCGTCCGTCTGCGCGCGGGCGAATTTCTTCCGGACCACGTCCGGTGGATCGAGCAGGAAGATGGCGTGCCCCGGCGTATCGCCGGCCAGGCTCTTGCTCATCTTCTTTTCGGGATCGTCGAGACCCATGATGCGGGCGCCGGCCGCCTGGATCATCGGCTCAGGCAGCGTAAATACGTCGCCGAACCGCTGGTTGATCCGCTGCGCGATATCTCGCGTGAGTTCAATGTGCTGTCGCTGGTCCTCTCCGACCGGCACGTAGCGCGTGTCATAAAGAAGGATGTCGGCGGCCATCAAGGCCGGATAGGCAAAAAGCCCGGCGCTCGAGCGCTCTCGCTCCCTTCCGCTTTTCTCTTTGAACTGCGTCATCCGCTCCAGCCAACCCATCGGGATGAAGCACTCGAGGATCCAGGCCAATTCGGGATGGGCGGGAATATGCGATTGGACGAACATCGCCTGCTCTTTCTTGATCCCGCTCGCCAGGTAGATGGCCGCCAGGCTCAACGTGTTCTCCCGCAGTGCCGCCGGATCTTGCGGGACGGTGATGGTGTGCAGGTCGACGATGCAAAAGATGTTGTCGTACTTATCCTGGTCCCGGACCCAGTTCCGAATGGCACCCAGGTAGTTGCCGAGGTGAAGGCCACCGCTCGGCTGGATGCCGGAGAACACGCGGGGCTTTCCCGGGTTCGATTGCATCCACGAATGTTAAGCAACCCGTTCCCGAAGGCCAGGCGGCGACTACATCAGCTGAAGGGTGTAGGTGAAGTTTGAGGTGACCGTCCTGCCGGCGACAACGGTAACTCGGCGCGGAGCCGCGTCTCCCACCACAGCCCCGATTCCGGTGGATGCCTGATGGGTGATGCCTGGCGTCACCGTCACGGCGTAGGTGCCGGGTGGCAGGGTAATGGAGTACACCCCGTTGGCATCGGTCGTCGCGGTTTTCTCCGAACCGCTTCCATTCGTCACCGACAGCCGGAATGTCAACGTGCCCGCGGCCAGCGGCCGCTCGGCACACCCCGATTGTTCTGGCCGGTAAGCGCCGCCGCACGCCCGGACGGTGACGTGGCCCGTCAACATGCCGGTCGAGGGGCCGAAGATGGCCGGACCGGCGGCGCAGCTGGAGAGGCTTATCGTCAGTAACCAGCCGACGACCGCTCGCTGCAACATTCTTCTTATTAGACGGATCAGGCCCTCGGAAAGTTCCGGTCCCGGAAGCGGCGAACGTGTTACGGGCTGAGGCTGAACTAGAATCCGCGCCGTGGGCGAGCGCCTGGCCTCCAAGACCTTGCGCAACAGCGCGCTGGTCGTGGGAGCGCGAGCCCTGGCCAAGCTCGCGGTGTTTGCGGTCGTGGTGCTCCTCGTGCGTCACCTCGGTGACGAGCGCTACGGGCGGTTCGCCACGGTGGTCGTCTATGTGACCCTGGTCGGCGTGGTGGCGGATCTCGGTTTGCAGACCGTCTTCATTCGGGACGTCTCGCGCGATCGCCGCGAGTTCCGCCGTTACCTCTCAAATCTCGTCGCTACGCGCTTCGTCCTGTCGGTGGCCGCGCTCGTTGTTCTGGCGGGTGCGCTCCGCCTCTTCGCCCCCATCCTCTTTCCCTACACGATCGCGGCCTTTACGCTGCTGCTCACCACCAGCTATTCGAGCCTGCTGCGCGCGGTCTTCTACATCCGTGGCCGGCTGATCTACGAGGCGGTTGCGATTATCGCTGAGGCGATCCTCCTCCTGGGCCTGACCTTGCTGGCGATCAACCGGGGGGCCAGCTGGGATGCCTTCCTCTGGGTCTACTCGGCAGGCTACCTCTTCACCTGCCTGTTCGCGATCGCGATCATCCGCTGGCGCTGGAACGAGCCCATCGAGCCGCGCCTCGACCCCGCCTTTGTCCGCCGCTTGCTGGCGGCCGGCATGCCGCTCGCGCTGGGCTTCACGATCACAACCATCTACGCCCAGGTCGATGTCGTCCTCCTCCAGGTGCTCAAAGGATTCCAGATGGTCGGCTGGTACGCCGCCGCCAACCGATTCGTCGACGCCGTCGCCTGGATTCCCCAGTCGGCGATGGGCGCCGTCTTCCCGGCGCTCTCACTGGTGGCGGCGACGGAAACCCGGCGGCTGGTCTTTGCCTACGAGAAGTCCTTCAAGATGCTGGCGATCATCGCCCTTCCGCTGGCCGTTGGCATCGGCGTCACGGCCGACTCCCTCGTGACACTCGCGTTCGGTCACGGCTTCGCGCAGTCGATCCCTGCGCTGCGCATCCTTGCCCCGTCCATCGCGTTGCTGTTCGTCAACAACGCCTTCATCTACACGCTCACCGCCATCAATCGCCAGATCGATTTCACCCGGCTTTCGCTCGCCACCCTGGTCGTCAACATCACGCTCAACCTGGCGCTCATCCCACCCTACGGCTATCTCGGCGCTGCGGCGGCTTCGACCCTGACCGAAGTCGCGCTCTTTACCGGGGGTCTGTGGCTCCTGCGCCGGCATCTTGCCCCGCTGCGGGTGGTTGGAAGCACGGGGCGAGTGATCGCGAGCGCCGCCGTGATGGGCGCTGTCCTGTACCCGATCCGCGCGTGGCCGCTCGCTATTGTGGTCGTCATCGGCGCCGCGGTCTACGTGGCGGCGGTGTTCGCTCTGCGGGCGCTCGATGCCGAGGAATGGTCGATCCTGCGCTCCGGGCTGATCGTCCGCTAGCTAACGGGCCTAACCCTAAACTACTCGCGTGCCAGCAGATGGCGCTATCGTTCGCGCCCTCGCGGAGAAGATCCGCGATGTGCCGAATTTCCCCAAAGAGGGCATCCTCTTCAAGGACATCACCACCCTCCTCCAGGATGCCGGGGCCTTCAAGCAGGCGGTCGACATCATGGCGGACACCTACCGCGGGAAGGCGGTCGAGCTGGTGGTCGGCGTCGAGTCGCGCGGGTTCATCTTCGGCGGCGCGCTCGCCTACCTGCTCGATGCCGGCTTCGTCCCGGTGCGCAAGGAAGGCAAGCTCCCCGGTCAGAAGATTTCGCAGGCCTACGCGCTCGAGTACGGTTCGGCGGTGCTCGAGATGCACAAAGATGCGATCAAGCCAGGTCAGGCGGTCGTGATCGTCGATGACCTGCTGGCGACCGGTGGCACGGCGCGGACGACGGCCCGCCTGGTCCAGCAGCTGGGCGGCAAGGTCGTCGGGATCTCGTTCCTCATCGAACTGAGGTTCCTCAAGGGCGCCGACAACCTGTCCGGATACAACGTCGTTTCCCATTTGAAGTTCTAGATGGCAGACAACGCTCGGCCGATCCTGGTGGTGGGTTCGGTCGCTCTCGATGCCGTCCATACGCCGACCGAATCCGCCAGCGAGGTGCTGGGCGGCGCCGCCAGTTACTTCTGCCTCTCGGCGTCGCTGTTCGCCCCCGTACGGCTGGTCGCCGTGGTGGGCGAGGATTTCCCGGCCGAGCACCGGCGCCTGCTGGAATCTCGACCGGTCGATCTCACCGGCCTGCAGGTGCGCCCGGGCAAGACGTTTCGATGGACCGCCCGGTACAGCGGTGTCCGGCTCGAAGATCGTGAGACGCTGGACACCCAGCTCAACGTCTTTAAGGATTTTCACCCGGTCCTCCCGCATGCCTACCGCGATTCGAAAGTCGTCTTCCTGGCCAACATCCAGCCTGAGCTGCAGCTCGAGGTGCTGGAGCAGGTGCCGGAGGCCGAATTCATCGCCTGCGACACCATGAAGCTCTGGCTCGACACCGCGCGTGCCGGTCTGGAGCGGCTCTTTAAACGGGTCGATTGCGTGATGGTGAACGACGAAGAGGCGGTGCAGTTCTCCGGCGAGCGCTTCCTCCCGGCTGCCGCCCGCGTCATCCTCGCCTACGGGCCCCGGGTGGTGATCATCAAGCGCGGTGAAAATGGTTCGCTGCTCTTCACCCGGGACCGGGTCTTCCTGGCACCGGCTCATCCGCTGGAGACGGTGCGCGACCCAACCGGGGCCGGCGACGCCTTCGCCGGTGCCCTGCTCGGCGCCGTGGCGCGAGCCGGGCATGGTGGGGACGATGTGCTTCGGCGCGGCATGCTCTATGGCTCGGTGCTCGGCTCGCTGGCGGTGGAGGATTTCAGCGTGCGCCGGATCATCGACGCTGACATGCGCGACATCGAAGTGCGGTTGAGTAACCTTGTCGACATGATTTCCCTCGACGGAACGCGGGCGAAATAAGATGGCCACCATTCCGGCGCAGCGTTACGACGTCAAGGACCTCAAACTGGCGGACGACGGCCGGCGCATGATCGAGTGGGCGGCGCAGGAAATGCCCGTCCTGCAGCAGATCCGCGAGCGCTTCAAGCGCGAACAGCCGCTCAAAGGCCAGCGGCTCTCCGCCTGCCTCCACGTCACCACCGAAACCGCGAACCTCGCGATCACACTCAAGGCCGGCGGGGCCGAGCTGCTGCTCTGCGCATCCAATCCGCTGTCAACGACCGATGCCGCCGCCGCATCCCTGGTACAGGACCACGGCATCAGCGTCTTCGCGATCAAGGGCGAGGACAGCGAAACCTACTACCGCCACATCGCCGCGGCGCTGACGCACCGGCCGACGATGACCATGGACGACGGCGCCGACCTGGTCGCCGCGCTCCACAAGGACCGCACGGATCTGATTGGCGAGGTGATCGGTGGAACCGAAGAAACGACCACCGGCGTGCTCCGCCTGCGCAGCATGGCCGAGCACAAGGTCTTGCGCTATCCCATCATTGCCGTCAACGAGGCCATGACCAAGCACTTCTTCGACAATCGCTACGGCACCGGTCAGAGCACGCTGGACGGCATCATCCGGGCCACGAACGTGTTGCTGGCCGGCAAAGTCTTCGTGATTTGTGGGTATGGCTGGTGCGGCCGCGGGCTGGCCATGCGGGCTCACGGGATGGGCGCCCACGTGATCGTCACCGAGGTCGACCCCGTCCGGGCGCTCGAGGCGGTCATGGATGGCTACCGCGTGATGCCGATCGCCCAGGCAGCCAGGGAGGGAGATCTCTTCGTCACGGTGACCGGTGATATCAACGTCGTCGACGAGCCACACCTCCAGGCGATGAAGAGTGGCGCCATCCTGGCGAACTCCGGGCACTTCAACGACGAGATCAATCTGAGCGCGCTCGATGGCATGGCGGAGAGCGTCCGCACGGTCCGGCCCTCCCTCGAGGAGTACCGCCTGCGCGACGGCCGGAAGCTGTTCGTCCTCGGCGAGGGGCGCCTCGTCAACCTGGCCGCGGCCGAGGGGCACCCGGCGGCGGTCATGGACATGAGTTTTGCCAACCAGGCGCTGAGCGCCGAGCACCTCGTGTCACACGCACGCGAGCTGCAGCCGAACGTCTATCCCGTCCCGGACGAGATCGATCGCGAGATCGCTCGGCTAAAATTGGCCGCGATGCACATCGCCATCGACTCCCTCACGGCGGAGCAGGCCCAGTATCTGAGCGGTTGGGAGTCGGGCACCCGGTGAGGCGCGGCAGTCACCTCTTCACCTCGGAGTCGGTCACCGAGGGACATCCGGACAAGATCGCCGACCAGATCTCGGACGCGATCCTCGACGCCATCATGGCCAAGGATCCGCTGGGCCGGGTCGCCTGCGAGACGGCGGTCACCACCGGCCTGGCCTTTGTCATCGGCGAGATCACGACCGACACCTACGTTGAGATGCGCGACATCATCCGGGACACGATCGAGCAGGCCGGCTACGACCATCCCGGCTTTGGCTTCGATGCCGAAACCTGCGGCGTGATCGTCTCGATCCAGAAGCAGTCACCCGACATTGCCCAGGGCGTCGACAGCGGCGGCGCCGGCGATCAGGGGATGATGTTCGGTTTTGCCTGCGATGAGACGCCCGAGCTGATGCCGATGCCGATCCAGCTCGCTCACCAGCTCGCTCGCCAGCTGGCGCGGGTGCGAAAAGATCGCACGCTTGCGTACCTTGGGCCGGACGGCAAAACCCAGGTCACGATCGAGTACGTCGACGGCCGCCCGCGCCGCATCGACACCGTCGTGCTTTCGGCGCAGCACACCGAGGATGTCAGCCTGGAGCGGATCCGCGATGACCTGCAGGAACTGGTACTGGAGCAGGTGGTTCCGGCCAAGATGCTCGACCAGCGATCCGTAATTCACGTCAATCCCACCGGCCGCTTTGTGCTGGGCGGCCCACGCGCCGATGCCGGTGTCACCGGGCGCAAGATCATCGTCGACAGTTACGGCGGCTATGCCCGGCACGGCGGCGGCTGTTTTTCCGGAAAGGACCCGTCGAAAGTCGACCGCTCGGGCGCCTATGCGGCCCGCTATGTCGCCAAGAACATCGTCGCCGCCGGGCTCGCCAGCCACTGCGAGATCCAGGTGGCCTACGCGATCGGCATCCGCAAGCCGGTCTCCGTCTTTGTCGAGACCTTCGGCACCGAGCGCATCCCGGTTTCGACCATCGAGCTGCTGGTCAATAAGCATTTCGACCTGAGCCCGCTGGAGATCATTCGCGAGCTGGAGCTGCGCCGGCCCATCTACAAACAGACGGCCGCCTACGGACACTTCGGCCGTTCAGATCTCGACCTACCCTGGGAGCGGACCGACAAGGCGGACCTGCTCGCCGCGGAAGCCGGCGTGCAACGCTTACAGGTGGTGGAGTCGCAGGACGGCTAAAAGCCAGACTATCCTCGTTACCGGCATCGACGGCTTCGCCGGGAGCCACCTCTGCGACCTTCTCATCCGCCGCCGCTACTCGGTCCACGGGACGATCCGGCGTCCGCAGGCGGATCCACGGGCCGAGCTTTCGGCGCAGGTCGTCACCTACCGCGTCGACCTGCTCGACCGGGACGCCGTTGAGGCGCTGGTGCACGAGGTGCGGCCGCACTGGGTGTTCCACCTGGCGGCGCTGAGCAGCCCGGCGGCGTCGTGGGACGATCCCGGCGGGACGATCGCCACCAACGCCAGCCTCGAGGCGAACCTGCTGGGTGCACTGGTCCGGCTCGATCCGATGCCCCGGGTGCTGGTGGTGGGATCCGGCGATGAGTACGGCCGGCCGGCCGGCCGACGCCGGCTCGATGAGAACACCCCCTTGCGTCCGCTCACGCCCTACGGAGTGAGCAAGGTCGCCCAGGACCTGCTCGCGCTGCAGTACCACTTGAGCCATGGGCTGCCGGCGGTGCGGGTGCGACCCTTCAACCACGCGGGACCGCGCCAGGCCCCGCAGTACGCGATCGCCAGCTTCGCGCAACAGATCGCCCGGATCGAGCTGGGCAAGCAACCACCGGTGCTGAAGGTGGGCAATCTTCAGGCGCGGCGTGACTTTACCGATGTCCGTGACATCGCACGCGCCTATCTCCTCGCGGTGGCGAAGGGGAAGCCGGGTGAGGTGTACAACCTCGGCTCGGGATCGGCGTCGCGGTTGCGCGACGTCCTGGCGCGCCTCTTGACGATGACCCGGGCGAAGGTCGCCCTGGAGGTGGATCCGGGACGGGCGCGCATGGCTGAGGCCGATGTCTACCTCTGCGACGCCCGCCGCTTCCAGCGGCTCACCGGCTGGCGGCCGCGGATTGCGCTGGACCGCACCCTGCGGGACACGCTCAACTACTGGCGTCGCTCCGAGGGGAGTGCTGTCTGATGGCCCGCCATGTCGTGGTCCTGGCGGGCGGGAGCGGCACCCGGCTGTGGCCACGCTCGCGCGAGAAGTCGCCCAAGCACCTGCTGGCCTTGCATGGCCGGCAATCGCTGCTGCAGTCGACCGTCGAGCGGGTGCGCCGACTGACCGAGAACGTCTATGTGGTCACCGAGCGGTCGCAGGTGGAGAGCATCCGAAAGCAGCTACCCCAGCTGGCCGAGACCCAGCTCATCATCGAGCCGGCGCGGCGCGGCACGGCGTCCGCGCTGGGGCTCGCCGCGACGGTGATCGCGGAGCGCGACCCGCAGGCCACCATGCTCTCCGTCCATGCGGATCACTATCTCGGCCACGATGAGGACGCCTACCTGGCGACACTCGACACCGAGGCCCGCTGGGCCGAATCCAGGCGCGCCCTGGTCACGGTTGGCCTGCGTCCGCCCTACGCATCGACCGCGTTCGGCTACATCCAGGTCGGTCCGCCGCTGGATGGCGTTACCGCACCGGCGGTGTATCGGGTGGTGCGTTTTGTGGAAAAGCCTGATCTCAAAACCGCCGAAGGCTTTTTAGTATCGGGCTCCTATCTGTGGAACCTGGGACTCTTCAGCTGGCCGGTCGACGTGCTGTTCACCGAGATCGCCAGCCACGCGCCCGCGCTCCACGAGGGTCTGGAGCGGGTGAGGCAATCGCGCCGGGCCGGACGCCCCGATGAGGCGGACGCCGCCTACACCGCCCTGCCAACACAGGCCATCGACTACGCCGTGCTGGAGCGAACCAGCAACCTGCTCGTCGTCGGCGCGACCTTCGAGTGGCACGATCTCGGATCCTGGGCCGACCTGCACGACATCCTGGAACAGGACGAGGCGGGGAACTTCGTCGAGGGTGAGTCGGTGCTCATCGACTCCAAGAACTGCATGATCCACTCTCCGAACAAGCTGGTGGCCGCCGTGGGGCTGGAGGACATGGTCGTGATCGAGACCGACGACGCCATCCTGATCTGCCCGAAAGCCCGGTCCCAGGATGTCAAGTTGATCGTCGATCGCCTCAAGCAGATGGGCAAGACGCAATACCTGTGACCGTCATTAGACTGTGGCCGTGACCAAGCGGGCGCTGATCACCGGCATCACCGGCCAGGATGGCTCCTATCTCGCCGAGCTGCTGCTGGCCAAGGGCTACGAGGTTCACGGCGTCGTGCGCCGCGCGTCGACCATGAACCGCAGCCGGATCGATCACCTCGAGCACGGGTCGCCCGGCGACCAGGACGCGGCGCGCCTGGTGCTCCACTACGGGGACATGACCGACTCCGGCGGACTCAACCGGCTGGTGATGACCGCCGAGCCGGACGAGATCTACAACCTGGCCGCCCAGAGCCACGTTCACATCTCCTTCGACCAGCCGGAGTACACCGGAAACACGGATGGGCTGGGCACGACCCGGCTGCTGGAAGCGATTCGGTCAACCCGGCTGCCCACCCGCTTCTATCAGGCCTCGACCTCGGAGATGTTCGGGTTGACGCCCCCGCCGCAGAACGAGCTCAGCCCGTTTCATCCGCGCAGCCCGTACGCCGTGGCGAAGCTGTATGCGCACTGGATGACGATCAACTACCGCGAGGCGCACGGCCTGTTTGCCTGCAGCGGGATCCTGTTCAACCACGAATCGCCCCGGCGTGGCGAGAACTTCGTCACTCGGAAGGTGACCCGCGGGGTGGCCGCCATCCTCGCGGGGCGCGCGACCAAACTGCGGCTGGGGAACCTCGACGCCAGGCGGGATTGGGGACATGCCCGGGACTACGTCGAGGCCATGTGGCTGATGCTGCAGCAGCCAACGCCCGACGATTACGTCATCGCCACCGGCGCGCAGCGAAGCATCCGCCAGCTCGCCGAGCTCGCCTTTGGCCTGGCTGGACTCGACTGGGAAAAATATGTCGAGGTCGATCGGGCGTACTTGCGGCCGGCCGAAGTGCCCGACTTGTGCGGCGATCCCGCCAAGGCCCGCAACAAGCTGGGGTGGCGGCCCAAGATCGCGTTCGCGGACATGATCCGCGAGATGCTGGAATCGGACCTCACGGCGCTCGGGGTTCGACCGGCCGATGTGCTGCGCACTCCCTCGGCGAAGGCCAGCTGACGCCACCGTCCACCGATCGACCGGCGCCCTGACCGCTAGGATTAATCACGACCGTGGAGAACGCATAAGTTGAGCCTCGAGATCAAGTTCGGGACGGACGGCTGGCGGGGCATCATCGCCGACGACTTCACCTATGAGTCGGTTCGGGTCGCCACCCAGGGGATTGCCCAGTACCTCATCACCCGGTCGCAGCC
>VBEW01000207.1 GCA_005889225.1 Chloroflexota bacterium
CACACTGACAGGCGCCGCTCCAGTCGATCGGCAGCGGGCTGACGAGCAGGCCCGGGACAACGTGCCAGCGTGGGCTGTCTTCCGCTGGCAGGTTGAGCCAGCGGCGGTGGACATACTCCGAGCGGATTCGCCGTAATCACACGGCAGGCCACGCCGGCCGCAACGCCCGGATGCCCGCTGGGTGTCGCTGGGGCGGTGAGCGCGCCGACCGATAGCCCGGCCGAGGCCTGTGGCTGGATCGTCGCCATAGCCGCCGCGGTCGCCGCCGCTACCATCACCAGAGCGCGAACGGCGAGGCTTTGAAGGCTCATCTATCGCGCGTTGCGGAGTCCGGCCGTGACCGGCAGTGTAGCCGGTGGCCGCTCCCGGGATGGGGACGTCCGGAGGCTGAAGATCATTTCCGAACCGCCCACGTAATCGACCGATTGAATCGTCATGCCGCGAGCCCTGAGGTAGGCCGCGAGATTCTCCCTGCCGTAGTGCGTGATGTGCTCGTCGGCATAACCGCCGGGCGACACCTTGCCGTAGACCCATTCGAGCGCGCGCCAGCGCCAGCGATCGTAGTCCGGTGTGCCGAGAATCAGTTTCCCGCCGGGTTCCAGCACACGCTCGAGCTCGCTGAAGACGCGTTCATCCGCGGGGACGTGTTCGATCACCTCCGAACAGATGACGCAGTCGAACGACGCGTCCTTGAATGGCAGCTCGAAGATCGAGCCGTGAACGAGAGGATTCTCGTAGCGGCGCGCGTACCGAAGCTTGCCGAGCACGATGTCCAGCCCGACCAGTCGGCCCGAGCCGATGATGCGGCTCGATCCGCAACCCACGTCGAGAACTCGCTTGGCTCCTCCGGCCAGCCTGGTGATGACGGCATAGCGGCGGCGCTGCCAGTAGCGCTGCAGCGGCACGATGCTGTCGTAGGCGCGCGAATCATAGTCCGCCGAGGCGATCGAGTTACGCAGCTTCCACATTGCCCCAAACGTTTTCAGGTAGGAGACGGCGAAGCTTGCGAGCCGGGCATGCGTCTTCCCCGCCCGCCGAGCCCGGTAGTGGAACGGCACCTCCTGAACGGTAAATCCCGCCGCCACCGCCCGGATCAGGATCTCCTCGAGGATGTTGAAATCGGTGCCGCGGAGCGACAGCGATTCCAGGGCTCGACGCCGGTAGAGGCGGTAGCCGCTGGAAAGGTCGGCATAGGGCAGCGATAAACCTCGCCCGAAGACGAGGTTCAGGATGCGGCTCAGGAGCCGGCGGGATCGCGGCATGTCGGCTGTCCCACCGGGGACGTAGCGCGACGCGATCACCACGTCAGCCGCCGACCGGGCGGCCCACATCTGCCGCAGGAACGTCGGGTCGTGCGAACCATCGGCGTCAAGCGTCAGGACGAACTCGCCGCGGGCGCGCTCGAATCCGGTTCGAAGCGCCCCACCGTAGCCAGGCATCGCCTGCGGGAGAAGCACGACGTCGTGTCGAGCCACTACGTCAGCCGTACCGTCGGTTGAGCCACCGTCAACCACGAGGAGTTCGTGATCGATGCCGAGCGACTGCAGCTCTCGCCGGATGGACGGGAGAAGCTCCTGAAGGTTGGCCGCTTCGTTCAAGGCCGGCACCAGCACCGTGAGCTGGCAGAGAGTCGAGCGATCGGGCACCGGCGACGGAATGAACGATGGGATGTCTTCGAAAACGGGGTAGCTGCGCTGACAGGCCGTGCAGCCGAGCCCCGTCTCGCTGTCCGGCCTGAGATCCCCCCGGCAGGCAGGGCAGGCCAAGCCTGGAATGGTTTGCATCGTCCGTCATCGTAGCTGCAGCGCGCATGAGCCCGATGGCACAATGGCGGGATTGAGGGCGACCAGCTGAACCTTCTCGGCGGAACGACGCGCGTGCTCCTGATGCGCCACGCCGATGTCGAGAACCCGCACCGCGTCCTGTACGGATACCTGCCCGGTTTTCCCCTGAGCGCGCTGGGGCGATTGCAGGCGGCTGCGGTTGGTCAGTCGCTCAGAAACAGTGGTATCCGGCGGATCGTGCACAGTCCGCTGGACCGGGCTCGCGAGACTGCGGAGCTGGTCAACGCGCAGCTGCCGATGCCGATGCCGCTCATCCCCGAACCGGCCCTGCGCGAAGCCGAGATCGGCCGCTACCTGCAGGGCGTGCCCTACTGGCAGATCCCGTTCCGGCGACCGAGGTGGTTCGTGCACAAGCTCCGCCGCGGGTCAATGGCCGGCGACGAAACGATCGAGCAGCTGGGAGGTCGCGTGCGCGGGGTTGTCCAGCGGCTTGCCCGCGAACATCCCGGCGAGGTCTCGCTGTGCGTCAGCCACGCCGATCCGCTCCTGGCTGCCTGGCTGCTGTTCGAAGGCCGTCCGCAAACCGAACGGGAGTTGTATCGCAAGCCCATGCAACGGGCCGGGATGCTGGAAGCTGACCTGGACGCGGACCGGGTCCTATCCATCCGCTACGTGCCACGTCCACCAGTTTCAGCGTAGCCGCGGCCACCAGCGCGGCACGGCACGACGGTAAGCCTCGTACTCGGCGCCGTAGCGGTGGCTGAGTGTCGGCTCCTCGTACCCGCGAACGAACACGCTGAAGGCAAGACCAACGGCGAGGGCGTAGAGGAGCAGCACTATGCGGCCGAGGAGGAGGCCCTGCCCGACGATAGTCGCGATCACGGCGAGGTACATGGGATTGCGGACGTACCGGTAGAGCCCGCTCACCACCAGCCGCTCGGTCGGCGCGACCGGCGCCGGGGTGCCAACGCCCGCCGTGACGAACAGCACGAAGGCGTAAACGAGAACCACGGTCCCGGCAACAATCAACGCCGCTCCGAGCACCCGCAGCGGCGCCCAGAAGGGCATCGGCTCCCGCATTCGCCAGCCGGTCAACCACCAGGGGATGACACCCGCCACCAATCCCGGTGCCAGCACAAAGAATGCTGCGCTGCCGACCGCCGCGACGGTTCTCGAGTCTGCCATGCTTGCCGCATGTCAAGTATCTACACGCCCGTCGTCCATCCCCGGATCGAGCGTCGAAAGCGCGAGCCGCCCGTCAAGGTCCACGACATGCTGCCAAAGGGCAATCCGGTCATGCGCTTCAACACCTGGCTCGCCCTCAAGGTCACCAAGGCGGTCGGTACTGTTTGGTGTGCGTACGCCTTCGCGGCTCTGGCGCTCGTTTCGCTTCCCGCCGCGATCGGGTCCCACAACCCGGTCATCCTCGTCTCCTGGGTGAGCCAGACATTTCTGCAGCTGGTCCTGCTCAGCATCATCATCGTGGGCCAGAACGTGCAGGCGGCCGCCAGCGACAAGCGCGCCGAGGCCACCTATGAGGACGCCGACGCCGTGCTGCATACCTCGCTCCAGATCCAGGACCACCTGCTTGCCCAGGACGACGCAATCGAGAGGATTCTGAGCCGCGTCACCTCGCTCAAAGCCGGCTGAGCCACTGCAGAACGTCATGAAGGGCGATACGGCGCCGACGCTCCTATCGGCGTGGAAGGACCACCGAGCCGTCGATCACCACTGCCACCCGCTGCGC